>JAOZOH010000049.1 GCA_029933365.1 Desulfuromusa sp.
CTCATGCTAGAAACATGGAGCTTGCTTCAGACTCATCTCATTTTGGAAGAGGCTGCTTCTGGACATCATGAATAAAACCTGTTACTGTCACAGATTCTTGGTGTCCATCGGTCGGCACCTTTTTTAGTGCCTCGGTAGTTTCTTTACGATTTTCCCCTGTCACCTTTATTTTACATGTTTCCTGCCTGAGACCGTTCCTTTGATTATTTCATCGGATGGGCCGGTTCTATTCTCGGAGTTTACTCTTTTATGTCGTTTAACAACCTCGGTCTGATGACCGAACTGCTTCAAGCTGTATCCGAACAAGGCTACAGACAACCTACCCCGATTCAAGCTAAAGCAATTCCTTTTGTTCTTGAAGGACGGGATGTTCTTGCCGGTGCTCAAACCGGAACCGGTAAAACAGCCGGGTTCACCTTGCCACTATTGCAGCGTCTGAGTGCTAAAAAAATAACCAGTGGACATCGCCCGGTCCGGGCTCTTGTGCTTACCCCTACGCGGGAACTTGCCGCTCAGATTGGTGAAAGTGTCACGCTGTACGGTAAGCATCTCCCCTTACGTTCAACAGTCATTTATGGTGGCGTGAAAATTAATCCGCAAATTCAGGTTTTGCGCCGTGGGGTTGATATCCTGGTCGCAACTCCGGGCCGCTTATTGGACCATGTTGGCCAAAAGACTCTCGATTTATCTAATGTTGAAATACTGGTTCTGGATGAAGCGGACAGGATGCTTGATATGGGGTTTCTCCCCGATATCCGCAAGATTCTTGCGCTGCTTCCCCAAAAACGCCAAAACTTGTTATTTTCAGCAACTTTTTCCAGTGACATCAAAAGGCTGGCTGATAGTTTGCTGAATAGTCCCATGCTGATAGAGGTGGCTCGCCAGAATCCTGCAGCCGAACTGGTGCAGCAGGTGGTTCATCATGTCGATAAAAAACGGAAGCGGGAGCTGCTCTCTTTTCTGATTGGCTCACGTAATCTAAAACAAGTGTTGGTTTTTACCCGTACCAAGCATGGAGCTAACCGCCTTTCCCAACAGTTGGAACGGGATGGTATCAGTTCCACTGCCATTCACGGTAATAAAAGTCAAGGTGCTCGGACCCGTGCTCTCGCCGATTTTAAACGTGGAGCCGTGCGGGTGCTGGTTGCAACTGACATCGCCGCCCGGGGTCTTGATATTGATCAACTTCCCCATGTAGTCAATTATGAACTTCCAAATATTTCCGAGGATTATGTCCACCGTATCGGTCGCACCGGACGAGCTGGTCATGTTGGGGACGCAATTTCGCTGGTATGTGTCGATGAGAATAAGTTACTACGCGATATCGAACGGCTTCTCAAAACAAAAATAGCGACGGAAGTTATTGCCGGTTACGAGCCAGATCCAGCTATTGTGGCAGAGCCAGTTAAAAAAGGGCGGGGTCATCATGATTATGCAAAACCAAGAAATAATCGTAATGGTAGTAAAAGTGGAGGGCAACGACCCAATCGCTCTGGAAATGCAAAAAGCACACAGCGACGCCGTTCAAACTCAAGCACAAAAAACAGGTAAGTCAGGTTGAATTCACCCTGTTGAATATTTATGCTAACGGCTCAGTGGAAAATATGTTGATCTGAGCCGTTAGCTATTTATAAATATCCATATAAATAGATAGATTAAGTGTTTAATCTTAATCTAAAAGATTAACTATTTTGTCAGCCATTCCTATATAGCTAGCAGGGGTCATTTTCAGCAGTCGTTGCTTGTCTGCTGTTTCTATATCCAACTCAGCGACGAATTTTTGGATCGTTTTCTGATCAATTTTCTGCCCTCGGGTCAGCTCCTTCAGCTTTTCGTAAGGTTTTTCAATTCCTGCTTTTCGCATCACCGTCTGAATTGGTTCCGCTAACACTTCCCAAGCATTATCCAGATCATTTGCCAAATTATTCGCATTCAGTTTTAATTTGCTGAGCCCTTTGAGTGTAGATTTGTAGGCGATCATGCTGTAGCCGAAACCAACACCCATATTGCGCAATACTGTAGAGTCGGTCAGATCACGCTGCAGGCGTGAAATTGGAAGTTTCATGGACAAATGCTGGAATATGGCATTAGCCAGCCCGCAGTTTCCTTCAGAATTTTCAAAGTCGATGGGATTGACTTTGTGTGGCATGGTGGATGAACCCACCTCACCTTTGATGGTTTTTTGGCCGAAGTAGCCCATGGAAATATAGGTCCAGAGATCACGGTTGAAATCAATTAATATCGTGTTCCAGCGTGCCAGAGTATCAAACAGTTCCGCCATGTAATCGTGTGGTTCAATCTGGGTGGTGAACAAATTCTGTTTCAATCCAAGTTCGGTTTCAATGACGTCTCTGCTTAATTCAACCCAGTCAACATCTGGATAGGCTGAGAGGTGAGCGTTGAAATGTCCAACCGCGCCGTTGAGTTTGCCCAGCAGTTCGACACCAGCAATCTTTTTACTCTGTTTTTGCAGCCGTTGGGCAAAAACTGCCAGCTCCTTGCCGATGGTGGTCGGGGAAGCGGTTTGCCCATGGGTTCTGGCAAGCATCGGAATATTTTTGAACTCTCTGGCGAGGTTGCTGATATTATTGATGATATTTTGCTGATGAGGAACCAGCACGGCCAGTCCATCTTTAAGCATTAAAGCGTGGGAGAGGTTATTGATATCTTCTGAGGTACAGGCAAAATGGATAAATTCAGAAACATCATGCATGGATGTGTCAGCAATCTGTTCTTTGAGATAGTATTCGACCGCTTTAACATCATGGTTTGTTACAGATTCAATCTTTTTTACTTTCTTCGCTTCAGTCGGAGTAAAATTGGTAACGATCTGACGTAATTTTTGCTCCTCATTGGCGGATAAATCCCGACATTCTGGAATTGAAGCCTCTCTGCACAGGGTGATCAGCCAGACAATCTCAACTTTTACCCGATTCTTGAGCAGGGCATATTCAGAAAAGCATTTACTTAACTCACTAACCTTCGAGGCATAGCGGCCATCTATAGGACTGATTGCGGTAATCATTTTTTTGCTCCTTTTACAGTATTGAAACGGCACTATAACTGTGGCAGAAGGTCCCTGCAAGTTCTTTTCAGGTTTGTTATTGCGGATTATTTTTAAAATTGCTCATTTTAAAAAATGTGCAAGAGATACTAATCTCAGGTAGAATTGTTACAGTTAAGTTTTACGAAGGGTGGAATATAATGAATGCTAAAAAAAAGACAGTTTCACTGGTGCTTGGCAGTGGCGGAGCACGTGGTTTAGCTCATATTGGTGTAACTCAAGTTCTGAATGAGCGCGGTTATGACATTCGTTCTATTTCGGGTTCGTCAATGGGGGCTTTAATTGGTGGGATTTACGCGGCTGGTAAACTGGATGTTTACACTGAATGGGTTTGTGCTCTTGATCGTATGAATGTGCTGCGCTTACTTGATGTTTCTTTCAGTGGGTCGGCAATTTTTAAAGGGGAGCGGATCATCAATACCCTGCGGGAACTCATCGGTGAGCAGAATATTGAGGATCTCCCGGTTACTTTTACGGCGGTTGCAACAGACTTAGAGGAGAGTAAGGAAGTCTGGCTTTCTAGTGGTCCTTTGTGTGAGGCTATCCGGGCCTCGATTGCTTTTCCAACGGTTTTTTCTGCGGTTCCTTATAATGGGAGAACTCTTGTTGACGGAGGCTTGCTGAACCCCATTCCCATCGCGCCGACGCTTCGAGATATGACCGATATAACCGTTGCGGTCAGCTTGAGTGGCAATGCAAAAATAATCCCGGAAGAGATCCCAGAGGTGAAAGATCCCCCTGAAGAACGTAACAAATATCATCAGAAAATTATTGACTTTATTGATAATTTACATCGCAAAGACAATGATAAAATAGATGATGCTGGTTTTTTTGACATTATTTCAAAAAGCCTGGATGTTATGCAATCTACGATTGCCAATTTTAAGTTAGCAGCATATATGCCTGATATCCTCATAGAAATACCGAAAGATGCTTGTACTATTTATGAATTTGAACGGGCTAGCGAGTTAATTGAAATTGGTCGACGTGAAGCAACTGCCCGACTAAACGAATTTGAAAAAATTTCGTCATAGCAGCCCTGATCATTTAGTCTTATTGTTCATGTAGGGTTAAGCCAATAATTGATTTGCCAGTTTTGGCAACATTGGATTGATTGGCCGAATTCCTGCGGATATAACAGTTGAAAGTTCGGTTAGAACTATAGTCGATCCTTGTAGTCCTACCATCATCCCACCATTGCCCTTAATCAGGTTTTCCACAGCTGCCTGACCAAATCGCGCTCCAAGCAGGCGGTCGTAGACTGAGGGTGAACCACCACGCTGATAATGACCAAGAACGATAACTCGCGTTTCAAACCCGATCCGGTTCTTGATTTGATCCGCGATATCTTCGGCTTTGCCGGCTCCTTCGGCGACCATGATAATTGAATTGGTGCGCCCTTCTTGATAACGTTTGCGCAGGTCGCTACAAATATCATCAAGATTGTATGGTTCTTCAGGAATTAAACTGTATTCAGCCCCCGAAGCAATCGTGGCGACAACGGTGAGGTAGCCACAATTTCTTCCCATAATCTCAACGACAAATGCGCGATCATGGGATGAGGCAGTATCTTTCAGGTTATCCACGGCACGGATAATATTATTCAATGCAGTATCGGCACCAAGTGACACATCAGTAAAGGAAATGTCGTTATCAATTGACCCGGGAATTCCAATAACCGGGATACCTTGTTGGTGGATTGCATACCCACCTTTCAGTGAGCCATCTCCTCCGATGACGATTAAGCCTTCAACCCCCATTCCTTTTAAATTTTCGCTGGCTAGACGTAACCCGGACTCGGTGCGCATCTCTTTGCAGCGGGCGCTCTGTAAGACAGTTCCGCCACGCTGAAGGATATTACTCACTGAACGGGTGGTCATGGTTTCATAGAGACGATCAATTAAGCCTTGAAAGCCTTTCTGAATGCCGATAACCTCCAAATTTAATACTAGTCCGGCACGCACAACCGCACGAAGTGTTGCATTCATTCCTGAGCAGTCGCCACCACTGGTTAAAACAGCAATACGTTTCATATGTTAATAACCTTTCTAAAAAAGATTGATCCGGGTAGATTCAGCAGCGGACAATGGGATACTATAACCCGATACACAAAATTAATCATTTTTTTTGGAGGAATCCAGATGCAGCGCAGAATGACCTCAATCCTATTTATTTTTCTCTTCATTATTCCAGGGATGGCCTTTGCTCAGACATTGGTTGACAAGGTTCAGGAACATCATCTTGATAATGGTGCGACGGTTCTATTGGTGGAGCGCCACGACTCCCCCACGGTGGCAGCTTATATCAGTTTCCGGGTTGGTGCAGTGAATGAAATGAGCAATGAGCGTGGCGTTGCCCACTTATTGGAACACATGTTGTTCAAGGGAACTAAAACTTTAGGGACTAAGAACTATGCTGCAGAAAAACCGTTGTTGCGGCAGATAAAAATAGTTGGTCAGCAGATAGACGTTCTAAAGAGTCAAGCTGCTACTGATCCTCAGAAGTTGCAGCAGCTTCGGGATCAACTCAAAGCAGTGCAGAAAAAGCACCGAAAACTGGTGGTTAAAAATGAATTTTCAAAGATTTATGGGGAAAATGGTGGGGTTGGTTACAACGCCTATACCGGTAAAGATTCAACGACCTATTTGATTAATCTACCTGCCAATAAGTTGGAACTCTGGGCGGCGATTGAGTCAGATCGATTGGAAAATGCTGTTTTTCGTGAATTTTACACGGAACGGGATGTGGTCCATGAAGAGCGGCGGCGTTCCTACGAAAGTAGCCCTGACGGTTTGATGTATGAGACCTTACTGGCAACGGCATACAAGGTTCACCCATACCGGAATCCGGTCATCGGTTGGAATTCAGATATTGATAATCTTGATCCGGATGAAATTCGTGATTTTTTTGCTAAATACTATACCCCGGTTAATATGGTGATTACTTTGGTTGGTGATTTTGATAGTCAGAGTACGTTGCAGATGGTTGATCGCTATTTTGGCAAGTTGGCACCGGGCATCCCGGTTCCCCCAGTTTTAGACAGAGAGCCTGAACAAAAAGGGCAACGTCGGATTTATATTGATTTCGATGCTGAGCAGCAATTGATGATTGCTTATCATAAGCCAACCATGCCACAGCGTGACGATTATATTTTTGATATTCTCATGCAGGTTTTGTGTGAGGGGAGAACCTCGCGGCTTTATAAATCACTGGTGGTAGAAAAACAACTGGTGACAGATGTCAACGTGTTTGGAGCTCCTGGTTCCCGTTACGACAATCTGATGATTCTCAGTATGACCCCCCGTTTCAGCTGTTCCTGTACAAATATAGAAGATGCAGTTTACTTAGAATTGGAGCGCTTGAAGTCTGAACCACTAACCCTTGCTGAGATAAATGTCGCTCGCAAGCAGATTATGACTTCGATTTTGCGGGGTTTAAAAGGAAACAGTGGCTTGGCTCGGATGTTATCATCCTATCAAACCCTTGGCGACTGGCGCTACCTGGTTGATTATGAAAAGCAACTCAATTCGATTACGGCAAAAGATATTATGGAAGTTGCAAAACGCTATTTGCACGCTGATAACAGAACTGTAGTGACTTTACGCCGTGGAGAGCAGAGTTGATGCGTTATTTTTTATATCTATCGGTTGTTTTTCTCCTTTTTGGGTGCGGTCATGGTTTATTCAATCAGCAGGTGCGTCCTGATAATTTGAGCTTTCCCCCATTAGAGTTCAAGTTTCCCGAGGTGTCTCAGCAGCAGCTGGAAAATGGGTTGAAGCTCTATCTGAAAGAAGATCATGAGCTTCCCCTGGTAGAACTGACCCTGCTGGTTGAAGGTGGCGACATTCACGATCCTCTTGATAAAACTGGATTGTCACAGTTTTTTGCCAGGACTCTATCAACCGGAGGGACAAAAGAGTTGTCTCCAGCAGAGTTGGAAGCAGAATTGGAAGCGATGGCTGCAATTTTAACAGTTTCCAGCTCTGCGTATGGATATGAAATTAATCTATCTTTGAATCAACAGGATTTAGCGCGTGGCATAGAAATTTTGGCAGATTTATTACGTCGACCACGTTTTGATCCCGAACGGATGGAGCTGGTTCGAACTCAGATGCTGGAAGAAATCTATCGTAAAAATGATGATCCAGGTTCCATTGCAAGTCGCTTGCTGAGTGGGGCCATTTATCCGGGGCACCCGTTTGGAACTGAGTCGACAGCAAACATGGTTGCGAGTTTCACCCGTGAGGATCTGTTGGAATTACATCAACGCTATTTTCAACCACAGAGCTTCTGGTTAGCTGTTTCGGGAGATGTGCAACAAGCTGATCTGGTTTCTTTAATAGAGCAACAGCTTGGTGACTGGCATTCAACTGAAAGTATGATTCGAGAGTTGCCATCGTTGCCAGCGGCTGCAACCGGCAAAATTTTGCTGGCCGGCAAGGATATTCCACAGACGACAATTTTGATGGGACACTCGGGTATCAGTAAAGATAATCCTGATGTTCTGGCACTACAGGTTGCAAATTATATTCTTGGTGGTGGTGGTTTTAATTCGCGAATGATGCGGGAAGTTCGTTCTGATCGTGGACTTGCCTATTCGGTCTATTCCTACTTTCAGATAGGTCGCCAGCTGCCAGGAATGTTTATTGTTGGCAGTGAAACTAAATCACAATCAACGGTGGAAGTTGTGACCTTACTACAGCAGTTAATTCAGCAGATACGTGCCGAGCCTGTCTCTGCAGCAGAACTTGACCTGGCAAAGAAGAGCCTGATCAACTCCTTTGTATTTGCCTTTACTGACAGCCACTCTGTTGTCAATCGCAAGGTTCGTCTCGATTACTACGGTTATCCAAAGGATTACCTGGAAACTTACCGTCAGCAGGTTGCTGCAGTGACTATTGCTGATGTGCAACGCGTGGCACGCCAGTATCTGCACCCTGATAAATTACAGATTGTGCTGGTTGGGAACAGCCATCAATATATGGATGAAATCAAAACATTGGGCTTGCCTGTTGAAAATATTGATTTACAATTGACCCAATAGGATAAAAGGTCAGGGCGATGACGAAGGTCAAAGCAACGCAATTTAAACTACGGGAGAGAATAAAGAATCTGCTCTGGGAACAAAATCCTGCGGATTTATCCCTGCTGCAGCGGATTTTGTTGCGTCAAGTTCAGACTGTCGCTTTGGTGATCAGAGATTTCGGTATGAATCAGTGTTTTCTCCGCGCCGCAGCCCTGACTTATTATACGATGCTGTCTCTGGTGCCATTGTTAGCGTTGACCTTTGCACTACTGAAGGCATTCGGGGTGCAAAATCTTCTGCAGCCATTGATTATCGAGAAGTTGAATGTTGGTGATGGGCAGGCCGCTGAAGTTATTCTGGGCTACATCAACAATACCCAAGTGACACAACTGGGAGCCGTTGGGCTGGTTTTTCTGATTATTGCTGTAGTTTCTTTGCTCACCAATGTTGAAAAATCTTTTAATTATATCTGGGGAGTCAAGGATATTCGTCCGCTGTTACGCCGCTTTGCCGATTATCTATCGGTTATTCTGGTCGGTCCTTTACTTATCATCAGTGCCATTTCGATGACATCGACACTGGCCAGCAATAGTCTTGTACAAAAACTGATTGAAATGGAGATGGTTGGCAATCTCATTCTGCTGTTGTTTAAGATAACGCCCTTTTTCTTTATGTGGCTGGCGTTTACCGGGCTTTATGTTTTTATGTCGAACCTTAAAGTGGAATGGCGTGCGGCATTTGTTGGTGGGGTGGTTGGGGGAACATTGTGGCAGATTGCCCAGGTTGGCTATGTCCATTTCCAAGTTGGAGTTGGCCGCTATAATGCGATCTATGGAACGATGGCGGCGTTGCCTATTTTTATGGTCTGGCTCTATCTTTCCTGGGTGATTGTTCTCTTTGGCCTTGGGGTTTGTTATGCAAAACAGAATCTGCGTACCAGTGGTCGGGATTTACGCGGCTCAGAAGTCAGCCGTAACAGCTTTGAGCAAATTGCCCTAGCTCTTCTGGTTACGCTGGCAGATCGCTTTGCTAAAGGGGAACCAGCATTAAGCAATGAACAACTGGCTAAGTATCTGTTCATTCCTCCCCGTCTCTGCCGCAGTATCATCAATCTACTGTTGAAAATTGGATTTGTGTCTGAGCTCTGTACTCTTTCTGGGCGTTGTCAATATCAACTAGGACGTTCCGCTGAAGACCTGAGTTTGTCTGAAATCCTAAAAAAAATGGGGGATTTTGGTGAGGAAGCTCTCCACCTTCAACCTCATCCACAAACCTTGATTGCCTTGGAAACCTGCCGTCGGGTAGAAGATCTTGTGGCTGATAGTTTGGATGGTACAACTTTGAAAGACTTGGTCAGCCGATGTCAGGAACGGGTGCAGGCTGGGCCGCTTGAGGTATAGAAAATCAGGAATTGTAACTCTTCAGATTGATCTCCCCATCTATCATCTCTGCATAGGAAAACTGACTGATCCAGTCGCCTAATGCAATAATCTTTACGCCTCGATGTTCTCTTTCAAGTGGATGATGAAAGTGACCACAAATAACGATATCACTAGCGCTGTTTTCTGAAAATGGTATTAAATAGGGGGTAGGATCGTAATGTTGATTTTCCGGGTTGTTTTTTGAACTTTTATTTGACAACCAAATTGCAAATGACCAGACTAAGTCAGGATGAACAATCTGTGATAGAATTTTAATTGGCCAGCTGCGCCAGAAAGTGCGCAGGCGCTGATAATTACGATCAGGGTTGAGTAAATCACCGTGACTGAGCATAATTTTATGACCATCCCAATCAATCAGTTGCTGATCAGGGATTACAGTACAGTTGAGCGTTTCAGTAAAATAGGGACCAAGGTTGAAATCATGATTCCCTTCTACGAAATAGAGTTTAGTCCCGCTGTCTGACAATTGACGTAATTTTTCCAACAAGGGCATGTAAACGGTAAATACCAGATGTTTATAGCCAATCCAAAACTCAAAAATATCGCCGAGCAGAAAAAGGGCATCAAGGTCTTTTTGTCGGTTGAGAAAATCGAGTAAACACTGATAGTTATTATCCTGCGGATGGCGCAGGTGTGCATCGGATAAAAATATTGCTCTCATGGCGTCGACTATAAAGAGCCGATAGTCTGTTGTCAATTTACAATCAAGGAGATACTTATGGAATATCCAATGATTCACATCTGTTATCGGGTTATGGATCTGGAAGCAACGGAAAAATTTTATCGCGAAGCTTTTGGGTTTGAAGTGTCACGCAAGAAGGATTATCCGGATGGACGTTTTACCCTCAGTTACATGACGTCAGCTGGACTGCCGTTTGAGCTGGAATTAACTTACAATTATGACCAGCAAGAGCCTTATATTGTTGGAAATGGTTATTCGCATCTTGCAGTCGCTACGGCTGATTTGGAAGCATCGCACAGAAAACACACGGAAATGGCTCTTAAGGTTACTCCTTTAAAGGGGCTAGTCGCTGGTCAGCGACGTTTCTATTTTGTCACAGATCCCGATGGTTATCTGGTTGAAGTTGTCCGTCGAACAACGTTGTAGCTTTTTTATACTAAGCAGATCTCCTCCAGACTTATCTGCCGGGATCTAGGGAGAAAAAAATGACTGAAGCGTTAATGGAAAAAGGGCGCCGCGCACTAGAAGAAGGGAACACTAAAGCAGCCGCTCAGTTGTTTCAACAGGCTGTGGAAAGGGAGAAATCTACTGAGGCCTGGTTGCTGCTAGCTGATACACAAATTGCAGAGGGTTCTTTTGCAAAAGCCCATAAAAGCCTCTCTGCCGGCCTGAAGTTGGAAGCGGACAATCTTGACTTGTTATTTTCTCTGGGTGATCTCTATCTTGAAGAAGAGAAGAATGACAAAGCAATAGCAATCTATCAGCAGATCATCGATCTGGATGCAGAAGATGTGGACGCCTGGGTCAGTAAGGCGGTCGCGCAGATGAATGATGATGATTTGAAATCTGCGGAGCAGACTTGCCGTCAGGCACTTGAAAAAGATCCTGAGTCGCCATTTGCCTATAATGCTTTTGGTGATATCTGTATCGCGAAAAACAGTACAGAAGAAGCTTTACCCTGTTTTCTCCAGGCGATAGAGTTGGATTCATCTGACCCTCAACCCTATTTGAGTCTTGCAGAACTGTATTATGAAACAGACGATCTAGAGCGGGCCGAAAACTATTGCCAAAGAGGTCTGGAATTGGATGCTGGATTGCCGTTGGGCTACCTGACTCTTGGCTATATTTGTCTTGATCTGGATCGTACTCAGGAGGCGATTGATAATTTTCAGCAGTTTCTGCGGCTGGAAAAAAGCCCAGCGGCTAAGAATATCCGCGACGAGGTTTCTGCCGTGATTGATGGCCTCAAGTAGTCCAGGAGGTTGTCGGTCTTTGCGAATCGTAGCGAAAAAACGATTGTTCGAGGGCAGATTTTCGTAGATTTGAGAGTGAATAGCCCCGCTATTTGTCGAAAATATGCGGAAATATGAACCGAGCAGGCGCTTTTACAGTAGATTCTTGTAAAGTCTGACAGCCTCCAGTTATACAGAAGTGGAAACCGGGATGAATCTGCGCCTTGAAACACGTAATATTCTTTATATCTCATCGGGTGCTACGGCACTTGCGTTGGGAATTGTGTTGTTTCTTGCTCCGAATAAAATTGCCACGGGCGGGACTCCCGGAATGGCAATCCTGCTGAATTATCTGCTCAATCTTCCGATCGGCAGTTTGATGCTGTTGATCAACACTCCGCTGATAATGGTGGGTGGTAAAATGCTCGGAAAAGCTTTCGCCTTCCGTTCTGTTCTGGCCATTTTGCTGACCTCTATTCTTATCGATCTATTTGCTGAAATTCTGCACATTCAGGCTCTCAGTCACAATACTTTACTGGCAACTCTATATGGCGGTATTGCTGTTGGAGTTGGCGTTGGTTTGATTTTGCGGGGCAATGCTTCGGCTGGCGGGACCACTATCATTGCCCGGTTGGTTGCCGCTCGCAGTCAGTATAAACCAGGACAGGTTATACTGGTATTTGATGTTTTTATCATTGTTGCATCAGGATTTGTGTTTCAGGATATAGAACGCGCCCTTTGGAGTATGATCAGCATTTATGCAACATCTAAATGTATCGATATGATTCTTACTGGCACCTTGTCGGAAAAAGTTGTCCATATTGCGACCAGTAAAGCTGATTTGCTGAGTCAGAAAATTGTTGAACAACTTGGGCAACAAGGGACCATTCTCTCTGGGACTGGACTGTATCGAGATGAACAGAAAACCTTGATCTTTGTTACTGTCGAAGCAAGGCGAATCACCTTGTTACGTGATATTATCCGCAATAATGACCCTGATGCTTTTATGGTTGTGATGGATGCGGCCGAAATGCTTGGCCGGGGACACGGGGTGTGAATTTACCTATATGGGAATAGCCGCTGATATTATTATTATCATCGTTGCAGCTCTGTTGGGCGGCCTGATTGCGCAAAAAATCCGTCAGCCATTATTGCTTGGCTACATCCTGGTTGGGGTTGCCATTGGTCCTTTTTCTGGGGGGATTATTTCTGATCCTCACGAAGTTGAAAAGCTCGCGGAAATTGGAGTCGCCCTGTTGTTGTTTGCCCTGGGGCTGGAATTTTCCCTGCGGGACTTAAAGCCAGTTAAATATGTTGCATTGATCGGTGGTTCGATACAAATTTTGTTGACCATTGGTTATGGTTATCTGATTGGCTGTTGGCTTGGCTGGGAGAACGGCCCATCCCTTTGGCTAGGCGGTCTTATTTCCCTTTCCAGTACCATGGTGATCCTGAAAACCTTGATGGCTCAAGGGATGATAGGCACTTTGTCGAGCCGGGTGATGGTCGGTATCTTGATTGTTCAGGATCTGGCTGTGGTTTTGTTGTTAATTCTTCTGCCGCAATTATCCAACCCTGCTGCAGGCATACCTGTTCTAGCTATTGCTCTACTCAAGTCGATTGCTTTTCTGGCGGTCATGTTTTTGCTGGGGACGCGGTTGTTGCCTCGGCTTCTTGCAATTATTGCCCGCTGGAATTCCCGGGAACTGTTTCTGCTGACAATTATCGCGATTGGTCTCGGCATTGGCTATGCAACTTATCTAGTCGATCTCTCTTTTGCTTTTGGTGCTTTTGTCGCTGGTATGGTGTTAAGCGAATCAGATTATGGGCATCAGGCATTAAGCGATATCATCCCCTTACGGGATCTGTTTGGCCTCCTTTTCTTTACCTCGGTTGGGATGCTTCTGGATCCGTTGTTTTTACTGGAAAATTGGACAGGGGTTCTGCAGCTTGTGTTGTTGGTTGCAATTGGTAAAAGCCTGATCTTGGCTGGAATTGTGCGTAGCTTCGGCTACGGTAACGTTATTCCTCTGGCCGTTGGTTTGGGGATGTTTCAAATTGGCGAATTTTCTTTTGT
Organism: Desulfuromusa sp.; assembly: GCA_029933365.1. Next base: position 13,524 of record JAOZOH010000049.1, read on the forward strand.
TCTGGGGCGAGTTGGAATAGCGGGCGATTTCTTGAATCTTGAGCAGTATTCCTATGTCTTATCAGCGACAATTATCAGTATGTTGCTTACCCCCCTGGTTTCAGCTCTGACCGTTCCACTTTATGGTTTGAAACAACGCTATGCCAAAAAAGAACTTTTGGAATCAATCAATATCCCGCAAGAGGGTTTACACGGGCATATTGTTATTGCCGGAGGGGGGCGGGTTGGCCAGCATGTCGCACATATCCTGGCACAGCTTGAAGTTCCCTTTGTTATTATTGACCTGGGGCATCGGGTCATAGAGGAGTATAAGCAGCATGGTTATCCGGCGATCTATGGTGATGCTGCTCAACCGGTTGTCCTCGAAGCTGCTAACCTGGCAGAAGCGAGGCAGCTGCTGATCACAATACCCCATATCACGACGACAGAAGCAATCGTCCATTTTGCTCGGCAACATTATCCAGATTTGAATATCGTAGTTCGCTCAGTTGGGGCTGAACAAATGGAAGCGCTCTATGCTGACGGCGTGTATATGGTAATTCGACCGGAACTGGAGGCGGGACTGGAAATAGCGCGTCAGGTTTTGTTGAATTTAAATATCCCTGTACCGATAATTCAGAAATTTACTGATGCTGCCCGTCAAGATCATTATCAGCAATTATCTGACGATCAGGTTGGTTTGGACAATATCCGTTTACTCCAGAAGGCACGGGATTCGATTGAATTAAGTTGGGAAGAGTTGAATGTGGGGGACTCATTGGTTGGCCACAGTCTGCGCCAACTTGATGTCCGACAAAGCACAGGAGCTTCCGTTGTGGGGATCCTGAGGGAAGGGAATTTCATCGCCAATCCTTCCGCTGATCTGGTTTTTCAAGTGGGGGATATGATCGCCTCGATCGGTAGTCCACAACAGTGTGATTGGCCGCGGGAAACAAGCAGAAAAGAATAAAATAAAAAGGCTGTCGAAAATTTCGACAGCCTTTTTATTGCTTGTGAAATTTAGTGGGTCCGCTTATTTACCAGCAGCAGCACGTTTTGCAGCTTTCAGTGGGTTGACTTTGACATCATCAACTTTAAGGTCAATCTTTTTGTGAGTTGCAAAATTGCAGAGACCATTAGCCCATTTTGCTGCAGGGTCGGGATAAGCACTACAAACATCTCCGATGCTCCCTTTGACAATCCGGTCACAACCCTGACATTCCTCAACAACAACCTGGCAACTGCCGCTTGGGGCGCTGCACCCTGATTTTTTCCAAAAACTACATTCGGTACCGACGAGAACCGTTTGGCACTGCATATCTTATTCCTCCTGAATTGATACTTTGGTTCGAATTTTGAACACGTACTAATAGCGAAGTTTTATTGTGCAGTCAACTTTTTTATTACTAATCTTCAACTCACAAGACTATTTTTGTTGAAATTAAGAATGATGATGGCAGCAAGGATGGTGGCACCGATAATATACAATGGGATCATAAAACTGCCGGTTAGATCATAGAAATATCCAGCAAAGATAGGGGCGATAGCTCCGGGAATATTCGCTGAAAACAGCCAGCCATAAATCGATCCAACCTTGTCTGCTCCCCATATTCTGGCAACGGAACCGGCGTAGACAACTAAAACTCCACCATAGTTAAAACCAGCTAGCAGTGCAAAAATTTGTAATCCCAGTGGAGACGTTACAATCAAAGGGGAGGCAAACAGTAGAATTGCCTGTGAAAGCAGGTTGAGTTGAATAATGGAGCGACTGTTGAACCGGTCAAAGATGCTGCCCCAAATAACCCTTCCAGCGGCGTTAGCTATCGCAAAAAAGGAAACTGCACTGACACCAGTCATCAACGTTGCGGTTTTATAGAACTCTTTGATGTTGGCATTGATGGCAAACCCTGCGGCAAGTCCAGTGAACATGGCAAAATAGAGGATGATAAAGCGTCTATCGAGAAGAATTTCACGAAAATCCAGCTTGACTGTGTTGGCTTTTGAGAAGTCAGGTGGGTTACGCATGAAAAACCCGGAAAAAATGATCAAAAACATGAAAGCTATCCCGAAATATCCAAACAGAGTAAAGGGGGTGAAATTGAGTTTGAGTAGATATCCTGCAACGGTGCTGACCAGTGCCGCACCACCACCAAATCCGGCAACGGCAATCCCAGTGACCAGCCCTTTGTTATTCGGGAACCATTTAATGCAGGTGGAAATGGGGACGATGTATGCGATTCCAGCTCCAATGCCTGCAATGACACCGTTTCCTAGAATGGTGTAGGTGAAATTGTTAACTCCCAGTGAAGAAACCAACCAGCCGCTGCCGAATAAAAATCCGCCACTCATCGCTGCAATCCGTGGACCAAATTTATCTACCAATCTGCCAGAGAAAATCATTGTCAGGGGGAAGACAAAATAAAAAATTGAAAAAGGGATTTGTGCCTGGGTTTGAGATATACCGACGAGCGATTTAAGGTTTTGCACGTAGACTGACCATGAGTAAGTTGCACCCAGGCACAGTTGCATCAGCAAGGCAGAGAAAATAATCATTACACGCATACAAGATTCCAGTGAAAGGAATAGTAACCAAATCATAAGTATGTGTATTTTTAAATATTGTCAATGATCCGTTTTTGTTGCTATATGAGATGATTGTTTGGGTGGGCGAAAGTTTAATATAATTGAGGTTGAGTATGGTTGATGATAGTGACATTCTAGCGATTGACTTACAAAAATGGGAAGAGATCTGCGAACATTGTGGTCGTTGTTGTTACGAAAAATATGACTATCGTGGCAAAATATTTTACACTGGAGTTCCATGTCAATATCTGGATACGGAGACAAACTTTTGTCGTATCTATGAACAGCGTTCGCAGTTAAATCCAGACTGTGCTCGTTTAACCCCCAAGCTGGTTCGATCCGGTATTTTGCCAGATGATTGCCCTTATGTAAAAAAAATGCAGAGTGATGCCGCTGATAAATAATCCTGGATTGGTTGATGAACAGCAGGTGCTCAATACGCTGCAGAAATCACGTGATGATCTGAATATCGTTCTGACCGGGCGTAGAGCTACAGCCGGGATGATAGGATTAGTAGATACTGTAACGGAAATGATTTCCCTTAAACATGCTTTGGAAGCCGGGATCCCGGCTCGTGAGGGGATTGAATTCTGAGGGGTGTTGTCAATTGTGCTGGTTCGTATCTGCTTTGTTGGTTTGTCAAAAATAGAGGGTTACAAAAATGGCTGATTAATCTTGGTAGCAAGGGATAGCTTGTTGGTACGTTTGTGCTATCCTTTTACTGTCATAAAATTTACCAGTTTATAATAGGAGTGTTTAATGTCACATATCAAATTTGGGACTTCAGGTTGGCGTGCGATCTTTTGTGAGGATTTTACCTTGGATAACGTTCGGCTGGTAGTCCAGGCGATCGCTGATAATCTGCGTGCTGAAGGGTTGGCTGATCGGGGTGTGGTGATTGGTTATGATGCCCGCTTTATGGGGGCTGATTTCTCCCGCGAGACAGCACGAATATTGGCTGGGGCAGGGATTAAGGGTTATTTTTGTGAGCGAGATACCCCGACACCAGTTATCTCCCATGAATTGCTACGCCGCAAAGCTGCCGGGGCAATCAATTTTACTGCTAGCCATAACCCCTACAATTATAACGGTATTAAATTTTCCCCCGCATCAGGTGGTCCGGCACTTCCTGAGACCACCAATGATATTGAAAAACGGGCAAATGCAATGCAGGGAGAAATTGTTTTCAAAGAGATATCTCTGGAAGCTGCTGCAAAACAGGGACTGTATGAGGAGATTGATCCCCGTGCCGATTATTTTGTTACGCTGAAAAAATTGATTGATTTCGATGCAATTGCGGCATCGGCAATGAAGGTTGCTGTCAATCCTCTGTATGGTTGTGGACGTGGTTATCTTGACCGGATTCTCGAAGAAGAGGGGATTGATGTTGTTAAAATTAATGATCATCTCGATCCTTATTTTGGTGGATTACCACCAGAGCCAGCCGAAGAATATACTGAGGATTTTATCGGTCTGGTAAAGGGGGATGACTCCATTGTCCTTGGTTTGGCTACTGATGGTGATGCTGACCGCTTCGGGATTATTGACAGTGATGGTACCTATATCGAACCGAACTATATTCTTGCCTTGTTGTTTGACTATATGATCCGGCGTAAAGGTTTGCGGGGCGATGCTGCCCGCAGTGTTGCTACATCGCATCTGATCGATGCTGTTGCCAAGCATCATGGCGTGAACGTCCTGGAGACGCCAGTTGGGTTTAAGTTTATTGGTGAATATATCAGCGAGGACAAAATTCTGATCGGTGGCGAAGAGAGCGCCGGATTGAGCATCAAGGGGCATGTGCCAGAAAAAGATGGAATTCTGGCCTGTTTGTTGGTTGCAGAAATGGTTGCTGTCGAGAAGAAATCACTGCAGGAACTGCTAGCTGATCTCTACTCTCGAGTTGGAGAAATTTACACCAAACGCATCAATATCCATCTGTCCCCTCAGCTTGAAGCCGCTTTGCCAGACAAATTTGCTAATCCTCCAGCAAAAATTGGGGAGCATAAAATCACCAAGGTTATCCAGATAGATGGAAATAAATATCTGCTTGATGATGGATCCTGGCTGCTGTTTCGTAAGTCAGGGACCGAGCCGGTGGTGAGGTTATACGCTGAAACAGGAAATTTTGAATCTCTGGCGAAGTTAATTGAACTGGGGAGAGAATTTATTCTCGGATGATTATTCGGAACGCCGCTAGTTTAAGAGATTTACCCAGCAAAACCGAGACTGTCCCCGCATGGGGGCTGTCCCAGGATTTTGCGGTGCGAACCACTGTATTCTCATAGTCCGTAAACATCTGGGACAGCCCCCGGTAGAAATGGGGACAGTCCCGAGTTTACTCCGTTGTACCGTCAAAAGTGCTTAAGCTCGTGCCACGCGTGATTATTCGTTGACTATTTTCCCATCAGCTTTTTGGCCAGTTCCAGACTGAGGTTATTTATTCCGCTGTTAAGTCCGACTATCATTTCATGATAATTGTCGCCGATTGGCTGCTGGTCAATAAAATGGCCTTGAATGGTTGACTCACCTCCGTTGTCAATTGTCCAACGAATATCCACCTGTGAATGGTCACCCAGTTTGCCGGAAAATTTATTCACTACAAGCTTTACTTTAACTGCATCGTTGCCTGAATTTTCCCACGGGCTGACTGAGATGTTGGCATTCGGCAGCATGAGAGCGATGTTCTCGCGAAGTATTCGGGTCATATTGTCTTGTAGTGGTTCAGCCCAACGCGCAGAATCGGAAAAATCGATACCATTATTATTGTTACGAGTTACGATCTGTAGACGATCAAGATAGTCAGGAAAATTAACTAGTTCAAGGTCAATATTTGAAGTTTCTCCTGATGAAAATTCGGGTGCATCCGTCATGCTTTCAAGTAGATAGTATTGCACTGGTTGCGGGTCACTACCGATCTGAATACAGGAGGTACAAAGTAACAGTAATATTGAAAGTAAGTAGCGCATTATTTTGTCTCTCCATTGCCCCTGCCGCGTAATAGCATTTGCGGATCACGTTCCAGTTCTGTAGTCAAATAACGCACTGTGCGAGCTGCGTGGTTCATTTCTTGAAGTGTTAAACTTAACTGTTCCATGATCTGGGAATCACTGGCAGAGAGACCTTTGATCTGTTGCATGGCCTCCTCGGTTTTAACCGAAGCGTCATTGACGGCTTGTACCACTTGACTGAATTCCTCAGCGAGAGGATCAATTTTACTATCTATATGGGCGATTGTTGTTTGTGCCCCTTGCAGGGTCTTTTCAAGCTTTCGATCGACATTATTCATGGTGACCTGACTCTGCAGTAAAGTCTTTTTGAGGGAGTCAACGATTGGGAACAGTTGTTCATTCAGGTTTTTCAGCAAGTGATTTAATTGTGCTGTTGTGTCGTCAAATTTCGCCAAGGCACCATGAAGGCTTGGCGAATTGATGAGTTTCTCAACTCCTTCAGCAGAGCGAATTAATTTGTCGGCCAGTTCTTTAAGGGGGATATCTTCAAAAGTTTTAGTCAATTCTTCCAGACTTGATGTGATAGAAGGTAGTTCCGGGTACTCGTGTTCATACCCTTTGAGCACGAGAGGTGTGTCCGGGAGCATGTCCAGATTGACATATAATTGCCCAGTAACCAAACTGTCCAGCTGCATTTGTGCACGTAATCCCTTTTCGACTAAAGATATCATTGGGTCCTCACCCTGAACACTTGTTTTAATGGTATCCAGAATCCCCTGATCGGTTCCTTCAGCTTTAAATCTGGAGGGTTCAATTTCAATGACAACGGGAATATAAAAATTATAATCCTCTGGACTGACCCTGACGTTTATTTCCTTGATCTGCCCAATTTTAACCCCACGAAAGCGGACTGGTGAACCGACATTGAGACCCTTAACTGAACTGTCAAAATTAATAACATAACTTCGAGTTTCAGTAAGGAAACCTCCGGGGCCAAAGAACATCAGTCCGGCAACAGTCAGGATAACCGCACCGACAACAAAGCTGCCAATGACTCTTGGATCAATTCTTTTGCGACTATGCATAAATGCCTCTTAGGTTTATCATATCAACAAAATCAGGTTGTCCTGGTCAGAAAATTTAAAACACGGGGGTCATCAGAGTGTTCCAACAACTCTTTTGGTGGCCCCATGGCGATAATGGTCTTTTCATCAGGATCAAGAAAAATGGCGTTGTCACCAACCGTGAAAATACTTTCCAGTTCATGACTGACAATGATAATTGTTGCTCCGAGACTATCACGTAGTTCCATAATCAGATCATCAAGCAGTCGAGAACTGATTGGGTCAAGTCCCGCAGAGGGTTCATCAAAAAAGAGGATATTCGGGTCCAGAGCCATGGCTCTGGCCAATCCGGCTCGTTTGCGCATGCCACCGCTAATTTCTGATGGATAATAATCTTCAAATCCGGCCAGGCCGACCAATGATAATTTATAGGCTATCACTTCTTCAATCTGTTTTGGATTGAGATTTGAGTATTCGGTCAATGGCAGGGCAATATTTTCACCCAGGGTCATTGAGCTCCAGAGCGCACCGCCTTGATAGAGGACACCATTGTGACTGATGATTTGATTACGTTCTTTAAGTGATGCTTGCCATAAGTTAACCCCATCGATGAAAATATCTCCAGAGGCGGGCTCCATCAAGCCAACTAGATGACGCAGCAATGTACTTTTGCCGCAACCACTACCGCCCATGATAACGAAAATCTCTCCATGCTTAACAGTGAAATTTAAGTGTTCCTGAATAACGATATCACCATAGGCCATCGTCAGATTACGAGAATCTAGATGCGGAGTATCAGGCATATCAGACCCCGATTATCTGACAGATGATAGTAATAACGGCATCTGCAACAATGATCAAAACAATGGATGTCACAACCGCACTGGTTGTGGCAAAACCAACAGCTGAAGCGCTTCGTCCACATTGAAGCCCACGAAAACAACCGGCAGTAGCGACAAGGACGCCGAATACTCCCGCTTTGACAATCCCGATGATGAAATGTATTGGTGGTACAAATCCTTGTATCTGTTGGAAATACTGGAAAAAAGAAATGTCCA
>JAOZOH010000050.1:0-19752 GCA_029933365.1 Desulfuromusa sp.
AAATCCAGAGAAAATTGTTCGACCCATTTTGTCCCGCTCCCAGAGGCGGATTTTTCCCCGCACCCCAAAGAAAATCTGAACGACCGATGGGGATGCAATCGCTCCCTCTCACCGGACGGGCTATTTGCAACCGATAGAGACTCTTCTTCCAGATCGGGGTTAAACGAGATCCACAGGGATCAGAACCCGTATCGAAGAGCAACATCTCCCGTCCCAGTTTGAATAACATTCGTGCTGCCAGACCCGCATTGGCCGTTGTGTCATCCCGCCCTTCGATAGAACCCGTCAGCGGGTAAGACCCACCCCATGACCCCATACACCAAAACAGTGGATCGAGCGGATAGCCAGCATTGGCAGCAGTACTGTCCGGGATGCACGACAGTTGTGAAACCGGATTGGCAAACAGCAACGCCTCTGGATTGAGCAGAAACGCCAGGACATCGTTCGACCAGGTTGGATCGACTTCGGTCATATAGGCCAGATCAAAATCCTCATCCTCCAGACAGGGAAAATCGGCAAACAGGTTCATCAACTGAAATATTGGCAGAATATAGTAATGAGCCTGCTGAAAAATCTTCGACCCATCATGTGCCGCAGAATCGGACTTCGATCCATTCAGGAACCCCGGTTGGGGATTTGCCATCTGGGTTCCCAGAGAAGGAAAGCAGTAAGCATCCTGCACCGTCTCGATCATCCGTGCTGGCTCATAAAAGCTCACCGTCACCCCGATAGTCACCGAACCACCGCTGAGGCAGGCACAGACTGGTGGCGACCGGTCTTCCGGTGGAGTATTCCCTTGCATATTCCCTAGTGTCAGTCGTCCCCCAAACTGAACCGGGAAGATGCAACTCCAACAAATGTCCGCTACCGGATTGAGCGGTCGGGATCGACAGATCGCCCATCCTGTCGAACCCAGACAAAGAATCAGCACCAGCGACAATGCACTCCGGGTTAATATCCTGGTCATACTCATTTTTCCCTCTCCACCTTAACTTCCTCAACCTCCATCAGCTTGTCCTGACAACGGATGATCGACGGTGTTACCTGCAGATGAAACCGTGCAACGATCTGCGGAGTTGCGTAGTAAACCAAGTGATTCAGTCCCTTCCCGACATCAACGAAAGAGCCGCCAGATAGCAGTAGCACCGTGTCCGACTTTGACAGCAGCCCGGATGTTTTTAGCCAAGAGACTTGAAGCGGATCTTCGCCGTTAAAAACAACCAGCGTCTGATTAAAAGGGAGGTAGTCGAGGGGATTGAACCGATACCCTTTTGGGTAGAGAATCCCCCCTTTTCCGTCCGGGATGTCAAACCCCAAGGTGTAAGTCATATCCACCAGAAACGATCTATCTTTAACTGCCCGAGGCAGCCATGGTAAACCCTGTGGCCGGAACTTTTCCGGTTTGATCCTGTCCAGTTTCGACCTCCAGTTGATCTGTGCTGCCCGCTCCTGGACCTCCTCCAGGGCATCCCGTTCAATGATTGGGTAAGTCCTCCCAACTGTCCCCAGGACACGAGCCAGTCCCGGTTGAACCGTGACCAGCAACAGAACAGAGATTAAAACCAAATGTTTCATGGGCGGGTCTGCTCATAATGGTTCTGGATCCCGTGCTGAATCCTTTGTTCCACGTCCTCAATGTTCTGGTTCATCCCGTCCATGATGTCGCCGAAGTATTCTGTCAGGTCGATCTTCGCAAAATCGAGTTGCTGGAACTCCTCCGCAGTGAAACCACGACAATGGGGATGCTTCGGTGATCCCCAGCCACCGGAAGGGCCGAACGCTTTTAGCTGGGGTCGGCCCTGTTCGGCTACGATCCGGGCCATTTTTGAGTTAAAACAACAAAATCGTTTTTGCTTTTGCACACACCCGATCCATTTTATTTTCTTGGCACACCGTTTCCCCAAATAATGACAATAACCAGACTCACTAAAGATAGCGGCCTCTATCTCCTTTTTCTTGCACCCGTTGCCGTACAACACCCTGATCGCTACTGCAACTGCGACAGCGACGGCAATGGTTGTCGGATTTATCAGTACCGAGGTGTATCCCTGAAGACCGGCACTGACCGCCGCTTCGCCACCCTGAGCATAACCAGCCGCCATGACCCCCTCAGCCATCTCTGATCCCGCCGCAAAGGTTGTAACCGTTGCTCCCGTTGAAGAAGCTACGGTGACAACTCCGGTCGCTGACGCTGATGCCGTCATCGCACCGGTGCCAATCTGATAGGAATAGTAGGCTACCTTTGACAACTGATAGACCGTCTTGGCAGCAGAGACATAAGTCGAATATTTGTTGCCGGTCTTGGAGTCAGTGATTGTGGCATCACTGTCGCAGCAATCATTTAAGAGTCCAACCTGGTATCCAGGTGGGCGACAACCAGCCGATTTGCCAGTGAAGATATATAACTCTCCCAAGCAGGTTCCATACTCATCAACCTCCCCGTCATCACGCAGATAGGAGTCGTCCGGCGGCGGCAGAATGACCTCATTTTGAGCATCCTGCATATCCACACAGTGATGAGGCGAACACTGCGGAACTGCCCCCCCGGTATCGAAGCAGGTGCCGTTGCCTAGCGGACAACTGTAAATGGATTCACACATGCCGGTGGTCGGATTGTAGGTGCCAACGGCGCACTTCTGCGAGAACGTATAGGGAGTGGTGCAGACACCCGTTGCTGAATCAAACTGCCCGGAACCGCAATCGGGCGGGGATGATGTCCCCGTCGAATCATTGATACACCCCTTTGCTACAGCATCCCAGTTCGTCTCAGCCGGACAGACAGGTTCCTTTTCGCAGCGGTCTGTCGTCGTTACATAGCTATAGTCTGGATCAAGGCACTCCTTGATTGGCTGAATCGGGGGATCTAGTTTACAGTTGATCGTCTGAAAGGGACAAAGATCACCTGCTTCCGGTCCATTGTGAACCGGATAGTTGGTACAGGTAACAATTTCGTTCTGGGTATCAACAAACCCGTCATGGTTTAAGTCGACTCCGCAGGATGTCGCCGCCAGTAGATTGATCGGCAGAGTCGCCGCAATAAAACAGACCAGAACCAGAATCGTCGTCAGTTTTTTCATTTTTTTACCCCATCCGAGCAGATCATATCCTGCCCCGCCTGTCGCAACATCTGGATCACCGTTGCCGCTTCAGCAAACTCATTGAGGCACTGACAGTCCATCAGAACTTCCTCTCCAGCCTCAAGCGGACATATTCCATCGACACAACTGTGATAGAGGATGTCGTAGCTGCTGGTACTGGTATGATAGTCGTTTGATGTGCCGTATAGGGTGGCCTGGCTATCTTCTCGCGACCGTCGGGTTTTGCAGGCAAGCTCACACTCATCAAAATCGCCAACATCCGGTAAAGTGATCGACCCGCTGAGATGAGACCAGCTTCCATCCTCCCTTAAAACCTGATCCTCGTAGGTCGAGGACCCGGCACTGATCGAATCAACAACTGTCCCGTACCGGTCGGCAGCATTTGTAAAGTCATAACTGGGATTTGAGCAGAGATAGACTCGATCTTTGTGCCACCAATCTTGAGTGACAGCTTCGGTGCAGTTCCCTTGAGTTAAAGTCCGGGTCGACGGTAACGGAGTCAGACTGGTCGGGTTGGCATTATGAAAAGTCTGAACACCATCAACCTTTTCATCCTGAAGCTCACAATCCGTCCGCCCTTCCAGTGACGCACAGCCGTTGATAATACTGGATGCGACAACACAACGATCCTCTTTGAGTCTGATATGGATAAAAGCGTACCCTTCACCTTCTCCTGAAACCGAAACGCGAATTTTGGTGTTGATTTCGCCATATCTTTTGAAATAGCTGGTGACATTGACGTTAGGATTCCGGTTCCAACTGGTACTCAGTTCGCAACGTCCAGCGGTTTCCGGCGGAAAATTATTATTCGGGCCGCTCCAGACCTTGTAATTGTCGATCCAGACCTGCATGTAGTCGTCCCATTTTGCGTGGACAATCGTTGCCGACTGGATCAGCTCCGGCTGTTTTACAAAAACCCGAAAATACCTTTCAAAAATATCGCAATGGCCACTCCAATAGTTATTTCCGATCCGCCCGAGAATAACATTGATACAGTCCGGGCCACAGAATTGCACCGCACCAGTCCCCCCCAGTGGAACGATCACATCGTTGATAGACGGTTTGGTCAAGACGATCTGCCGGTCGATTCCACAACTGCTCTGCTGCCGCTGCGGATCTAAGCCGCTGACCAGACTGTAGAGACTGCTCATGTCCCCCGCCTGACTCTGTACCTCATTCTGGACATTGGCTTGCATCGCCATCGGATGGGTCAAAAATGTCGTCGCAACTGGTGAACCTGAATTATTCGCCCCGCTCGCACTGGTGATCCTTGATGTATCCTGACCGTAATAGGCGATTGTCATGTCGTTTAACCGAATATCGGAGATCGTAAAGCTGCTGTTAGCCTGCTGTGCCGCTCCGACTGCCCCACCACCAAGATCCCGCAAAATAATCTGTGGATTGTTCCAGACCAGATTGTTTCCGCAGTTGGAATTGATACAGTAACAACCCCCTAGCTGGTCGGGAGATGTCTCCTGGATAGCAACCTTGCCACTGTTCCCCGCAACCCAACGGTAATGGAGACAGTCATCCCATGTCCCAGGAGTACAGGAGATGATCCCGTTGGCACAGACCCCGGAAACCGGCACTGGAACCCGGTAGGAATAATCCGTTGACCCATCAAAATTAATATCCTCTCCAAGGATGACAGTTGAAAGATCCCCGGTTGCTCCTGGCTGGATAAAAACTTCAAGAAATTTCTTTGAACTGGGAAATGCCAACTGTGCCGAAAAAGAGCGACTTCCATCCACCGTTTCAAGTGACGAATCGGATGAAATCAGTGGGTTGATGGCAGCTTCTCTCAACCCCGACTTTGACCCGAATCGCTCTTTGACACTTCGAGCCGCCGCCTGCCCGGTCGCCTGTCCCGCAGCCACCTCCGCAGGATCGGCACTGAACACCACTGCGGGGAACAGAGCTAGAACAACACAATTAACGGCGATACTTGTCCACCATCGCCTTGATAGCCTCGACATAACTCAATCCTCCATGCACCATAGCTTCAATTTCAGAGATCTCGTCCGCATCGGACGTGTAAGCGTAATAACTGAATGGATCGACAATCAACCGACTCACTCCACAACCAAACGGGGTGTCCATGAAGATCTCCGAATAAACCCCTTTCCGACTCTTGACCCCCTTAAGGAGTCCCATCGTAAAAGGGTCGTAAGTGATCAACTTCTCCGCCTCAGCACGGGCAAAATCGTGGGACTGGAGGAAGAACTTGAAAGCACTGTTCGCCCAGATCACATCACCAACCGAACCGAACTGTTTAATGTCGAGTATTGACTGGGTAACAATATTGAAAGACCCCTTGAACTTCCTGGCGCGGCGGTAGCCCTCTTCGATAACCTCCCGGAGATGGCTCGATTTGCCGAGGAACTTCCACGCCTCGTCAAAGATGATGAAGCGAGGATCCTGCCGATTAGAGAGATAGAGGTCCTTGGTAACAGCATTGATAATTTGCAGGGTGACGACCTTGAACAGCTCCTTCTTCTGCTCCAAATGTTCCAGTTCCAGCACGACAAAATCATCATCAGCGATATTGAACGTCGACGGGCCGTTGAAAAATCCCCCATAGGGGCCGTCCGAGGTAAAATCAGTGATATTAAAAGCCAGTTTTTCGGCAGCCTGGGCGATCTCACCGTTACTCTCACCAATCTCCTTGAAGTGAGAGAGATAGTAGTAGACATGATCGACTCCCGCCTTGGTCCCCTCGTTCTCCCAGGCCCACCAGACAGCGTTTTTCAGCAGGCTCATCTCCGTCTCAGTTGGCTCCTCAACGGTTGCGGAATAGACCATCTGAGCGATGATCGGGGCGATGACCGGAATGTCGTGCTCCGCCTCAATGATGTTGGTAAACGGGTTGATACAGATGTTTGACTGATCGGAGAAGTCGAGGAATCGCGCCCCGGCCATGTGGGTCATTTTCTTGTAGGAGAAACCGATGTCGATGATACGGATCTTGGCACCACTGGCGAAATAGTTGGTGACCAGGTAATTGATGAAGAAGGATTTGCCACCACCGGAGGTTGCAGCCAGAAACGCATTGTGGTTGGTTGCCCCGGAATCGAACATATCGAGGGAGGCAACTTGCCCTTTTCGTGCCAGAAAGAGCATTTCCGGTTTGCCAATCCCGGAGAAATCCCCCTGTGTCGGAGTGATGACCGAGATTGTGTCTGCCGGAACAATGTAGTCCCGCTCAATCTGGTCAACATTTTTGCCGACATTATACAATCCGAACGGTAAGGATGACACCAGCAAAATAGGGAGTATTCCCCGATCCTCCTGCATCAGATAGTTCTGATTCTCCCACAGTCGCCGTGCCCGGTCGAGGGAACTGCGGCATTTTGCTGGTTCGTCATAGACCCACATGATCGGGATGATCCGATAGAACTTTGTCCCCCGGTCAACCTCACCTGTCGCCCAGGTGTATTCCTCCTTTTTCCGCGCCAGGGACGGGGCAAACGACCCGGCACCCTGTTGGATCAGGACTGCGTTACACTTGGCGTGAAGTTTCATCTTCTGGTCTTCCAGCAGAATCGTCAGGCTGTAAAGAAACGGGCTGGGGATCTGGTCTGCATCGCTGGAGACACCCTCCAGCCCACCAAACAGCTTATTGGTCTGTAACGGATCGACATCCTGGGGATAGTTCTTTGGCGTCAAGCTACGCCATTCTTTCTCTCCGATCTGCACATGATCGAGCTTTTTACGGATAACTGTTTCAGCAAAAATCGCCTGTTTGCGAATCGGGATATTGTCGTCATAGAGAGTCAGGTCGCCGGTTGGCTCATCGTTGAGTAACCGCCGTAACCATTCCAGTAGAGCTTCTGGACCGACCTCCTTCGGGGTCAGTCCTGCTCCACTCAGAGCCTCACCGCACATACTGCCGACTTCGACCAGATTGCACTTGCTCTCCTTGGGCCATTTGGCCGTGACGAACAAACGGAAGTTCCGCAGCACCTGACCACTCGCCCACTCTCCATTAGCTCCCTGTCGAAAATGGTCTGTCAGTGACTGAGCAACCTCCCGAAACAACTCTTCATTCCGAACTTTCATCTGCTGATAGGTTGCCAGGATCGGCTCAATGTGCGGATCTGCATGGAGGATGAGTTGCAGGATTGCCCCTTTCGGAAAGGGGACCCGGAGCAGCCCTTCCATTGACTGGATCGTCCGTTCACCGGCAAAGACAGTTGGGACACACTCCCAGAGCATGCCGATGGTATCGTCGCTGTTGAGATAGATTTTTGTTTCTGGATCATAAGCGACATAGGGGAGATAGTCGGAGAAATGATTGCGCTTGGCCGCAGCATTCAACCCGGAGTTGGTCAACCCACCATCGCCAAAAAGGAAAGAAAAGAGTGCCATTATTTTCTCCCTGCAAGTGGATCGGTCAATATCCAGCGAGGACGGTCAACGAAGATATAAGCGTAGCGGAGCATATACAGCTCACTTTCTTTTCCTTCATAGGGCAGTATTAGAACCCGCATCACTTTAGGGGGGGCCACCACCGGAGTAGACGGAGCATGCAGTAGTCCCGCCATCCGGTCATAAACCGCCTGTTCATACTCGGCACTGTCCGCGCTGGCCGCTAATCCAGCGGAGAGACCTTTTGCCTCACGATAGGCCGTTTCAACATCAACGCACTTCCCCTCGGAGGTTTTTTTGCATTTAAAATCTTCTTCGTAGGGATTCAGGATCGCACAGCCAGACAGCAGTAGAACCAGCCCCAAAAGCAAAGTCAGTCGTTTCATCAATCAATCCTCCTCATTCGGATTGCGGAGTGTCAGCATGGTCCCTTCCTCGATCACCAGCGTCACCTTTTTGGTTGCACCAATCTCAATCACCGGTACGGCCTGTTTCGCCAGATCAAGGTAAAAAGTCTGAACCTTATCAAACCCCTTGGAGAGTCCAGCTCCAAAGCCGTACTGAGCCGCTTTGCCCGGATCAACCGATGCTGTCGTGCCAAGGGCACTGGTCGAGGTAATCTGATTCTGGGAGGCGATGTAGTCCCCCATACCACCAAAAAAACCAGCCAGCATTGAGCGGGCAATCGCTCCGCCCATCCGGGAAACCACTCGACCCCGCAAACCTATCTTGCCGTCCTGATCCACCAGAAAGCCCTTGATCTTCTGGTCGATAACCGCCTTCCCTTCCTTGGTCACGCAGGAGAGGGAGACGGCCTGCATATTGGCCCGTTCTGTCGCCAGACTGCCGTATCCTGAAGCAATCACGAAGCACCCTTTCAGGTCAGCCTTCACATCATTCGGCAGAACCGCCAAATTTTGGATTCTCAGCAATGCCGGAACCGGATTCCCCTTGCCAGTTTCCGCCGTAGGAGCGTCCAGGCCGGAAAGCAGGGTCGCCGCCATGAAAGAGGGGGGGAGATAAATCTGCCGCTGACCTTTTTTTTTAGTATCGGGCTGCTCAATGACCGGGACAGACACCATGCCGATCTCTCCGATCATCACCACCTCTTCAGGTGGCGGTGGAGGGCCAGGAGGAACCTGAGCCATCGCCCCTGCTGTGGGATAGATTGATCCCTCCGGCGGTGGCGGAAACGCCGGGAGAACCGATTGTGTCTCACTCTTCGAGCCGTAGGGGTCAGCCCCTGCCACCCCTTCAGCGGTGGGCTGTTGGTCGTCCGTTTTCGACATGGTGGCCTGATCCTTCGCACGATTGTCACGTTTGACCAGCTCATCGAGCCGTGCCTTCAGTTCATCCATCTGCAAATCCCGCTTCTTCTGTTCTCTCTGGCTCTTTTTATAGAGGGATTTTTGCAGGGTTGTCGCATCATCCAGCAATGAGATCGGCTTGGTTTTTTTGACCGGCGCCGGGGTCGGTTTTTTCCTCACCTGATAGGCGAATAGTGCAAACAGAATGACCCCGACAACGCACAGAGCTTTAACCGCCTTTTTCTTCTTCTCCGGCTCCAGTTTTTTCCAGGTATCTTTGAAGCTCATGATCCCTCCTCACCCTTTTTAATCACCAGAGGATTGCCTTGCTCGTCTGGATCACGCCGCTCGACGATAAAGACACGGGTTTTTTCTCCCGGTTTCAACAGCGGCTCTTCAATAGCAATCGCCAGCGGCTTTTTCGTCAGAGATCGCTGTAAAAAATCCTTTTCTGCAAGGGTCCGTGGTTTTTCGCCGGTTTTTAGTTCAGCAACATACTCCCGAAGCCCCAAACCTTCTCCCTCAACCAGAATATCCCGTCTGGAGATCAACCGGATCTGCCGAAAGACATCCTTTTGCTGCTCTAAATGACGCACCGTATAGCTCTCCGGCAAATCATCGGTATAGGCTTGCCTGATGAGCCGCAAAACTTTTTTTTCCAGCGGTAAACCGGCAAACAGCGACAGATTCTTCTTAATTTTCTTTTTCAGTCCACTTGATAACCGGATCGTCTGTGCCGGGATTTTTTTCGGTAGCCCGATCATCGAGTAAACGTCCCCGTCGCAGACAACGTAGAATTCCGAGGGTGTCTTGGAGTAAAGAATCTGCTGCCCCTTCTTCATTGCCTGAAACTTGACGAAGGCGTTTTCTCCGGCAATCTTGATCTTGATCCCCTTGTCCTGACTGAACATCACATCCTTGATTGGCCCCGGACAGACAAAACGGTTCACGTCGGTAGTGGACAGATCAACCTGGGTGGTAAGTTCAGGAAAAACCACCCGCTGAACTGGGATATCCTGGCCAAAGACCAGCCCCGTCAGCAGCAGATATGGCACCAGAAACAGACCGAATATTTTCATAACTCCCTCCCACTGAGTCCGGTCACATAAAACCGTCCAGCTTTGACCATAAAATTGATGGTGTAGATTTTCTTTTGATCCTCGGTTTTTTGATCCTGAACGAAGGTTTTTTCGACCCCGCTGACCTCGATAATTTTTTCGTCCTGTTTTAAGTCCATTTTGGTTGTGTAAAAAACCTTGGAGACCGATGACAGTTCGACCGTATCTGCTGTTTCAAACAGCTTGGTCTGATAAGCCGCAAATTGCTCCGGGGCAATCATTGTCAATGCCTCCTCAAACTGCTGGCGGGCCGTACCAGGGCTGTAGACCAGCAGCAGGTCGACCAGATAACGGGCCATCTCACGGGCATAGCTCTCGTCAATCATATTGGCGGTCAGGGATACCTTGTCTTTCAGTCCTGGCGGAACCAGAACCACCGCCTGCCGGTTCAGGGCAAGCTGCAACATGAAGGTGTTGAACAGCGTCAACCCCCCGATCAGAATCACAATCACCATCAGCAGTCGATTGACGGCGAAGAGATTGCTGGTTTTTTGCACAAACAGATCAATTTTCACAACACCCACTCTCCCTTACTCAATAAATTCATCCTCGAAATACTGCGGATACCCGTTCATATTCGTCCATCCGAGCCGGTACAGACTGTGGCGCAGAAACCCGCGAGGGTTGTTACGTTTGAGTCTGGAATAGACCGTCGGAAAAATGATCATCATCAGCCACCAGAACCAACCACCGAAAATCATCGCCATCAGATAAGCCAGCGTCATGACAGCCATATCGTCTGGATCGAACCAGAGCAGTTGATATGGTTGGGTCAGATACTGTGGCATCCGTTTTGAAAAAGGATTTTTCATCAGTACACCAGAAGGTTAATGGGGAGCGGGGGACTCCCCCAGTTGTCAGATCATCATCCCGAAACCGGTGACAATCGAATCGGCACCGAGAATAAGACCACCGGAAACGATGGTAATCAGGGCCGGAATATATTTACCCTGTGGCAGTAAAGTCGCACCGAAGATCACAATGCACAGTCCCGCCACAAAACCGATCGATCCCTGTAGCCCCCTGAGGACAACATAGTCATAAAAGAGGTAGCCGAAGGCGTTGGGGTCGGTTGGCGCAGTAATAGCGAACACGTTGTTCGCGAAAGTCATAAACGCCAGTGTCATTAAGCTCAAAAATTTCTTGTTCATTTTTTTACTCCCTTCTGGTTGAGATAAGTGGAAATCGTATTGGCATCGCCCTGAATCCGCTGGCCCTCGATCCAGAGAGTCGGTGTCCCCCGAACTCCGACAGAACCTCCGGCCCGCAGATGTTCATCAATCAGGACATCCACATCACAGTCTCCAACTTGGGGTATTGGCTGGTTATCCAGCCCTCCTTGAAAAACTTCCTGCAGCGCCACTTCCTTGTCCTGACTACACAGGATGTATCGCGCTTTCGCCCGTGCCGTCTTATGGATCGACTCCAGCGGGAAGAAGAAAATATGTCGTGTAAGATCGGTACGTTTCGCCAGCATCTGATCGAGCTGCCGGCAGAAAGGGCAGTCTGGATCGGTAAACTCGATCACTTGAATGGGTCCACTGCCAATGGTCAGAGCCTTGTCGAGTGGCAGTTTGGCGATATTGGCCTGGACAATTTCATTGCGGGCCTGAGCGGTTATGTTCTTACCGTCCTGACTCCAGATTTCTCCGAACACCAGGTAGCCCTCCGGGGAGAAGTAAAAAACCTGCGGTCCGGCACTCACCTGATACAGACCGGGAATGGGTGAAGGTTTGAATGAATCGACACCCGTCTTCGGTAGGGTTTTGGAGAACTGCTGCAACGCCTTGTCCAACGCCGCATCCGCCACCTCCTCTGCGGCAAAAGAGGGTGCAACAAGACTCCCCATAATCAGCAAAATAAAAGCAATATGTTTCATTTTCATCTCTTAACCTCCGCAATAACGACCCGACGATTGCGGGCCAGATCCGTTTCAGATACCGGGCAGCACTCTCCCCGACCTTCTTGCTCAACGACCGTTACTCCATCCTTTTTCAAAACCGCCGCAACAGCAGCCGCCCGGCGATCAGATAATCCCTGGTTGTAGCTTTCACCTCCTAATCGGCAGGTGTAGCCATCAACCCGAACTTTCAGACCCTCCGGGATACTGTCCAGAACGGACAGCTCTTCCCTGTCCAGATCCGCCCGGTCAAAATCGAACAGGATCAACCAATGGCGGGGTTCTGCCGTTGACGATCCTGATGAAAGAACTGTGGTGTTGATGGTTTGGTGTTGAGTCGAAGATTGGTTCTGCCCGCCGAAACGGATGGTCAGCGGTGCTATAAGTCGGCTATTCAGGTGGTTTTCAGTACAGTCGTCCCGAATCAGGAACCCCTTAGCTGCCGGACTGGATACGGAAGATGAACTGAAATCTGCTGGGTATACCTCTTGGCATATCGTCGCTGCTAATAGCGACGAGGAGCAGAAAAACACCATCCAGAGACAAATAAACAGACGCATAAATAAACCTCCACCCCAAAAAAAGCATTCGTTCTAGTAATTGGGGGAGAGGGGTAGTCTTTTTTGTAAAAAAACAGTGGAATGTGCGGTTTTATTTTGCTATCTGAAAAGATCATCCAGATTTGATGTCGCTTTGTCCCCCTCTGAACTGCATTCACTTTTACTTTTGGGGGCTTCCCTTTTTTCCGGGGAGGCAGACTGCGTGAGGAGCAGCAACAACTGCTGACCCTCCACAGATTCCAAAAAATGACGGAGTGCTTCAACGACGAACATCGACTGCTTGCGGTATTTGCTCAGTCTGTCCAGTGCGGTCAGGAGTTTTTCATCGTAGAGGGTCAGTCGAATTAGTCGCTGTGCCATGCCATCCTCCTAACCTTCTGTCAAAGAAAAACCAAGAGCGTTGGCAAACTCAGGTTGGTGCAGAATCTCGATAGAGACTTTCTTCGCCTGAATAATATCTCGGATCAGAATTGCTCCACCACCAAAAACCAGGACAGTCTCAAAGGATGATTTGAGTCCAAGATGAGCTTGAAGTTCACTACTGATGTCACGCAACACGTCGTCGATATAGACTTTGGCCGCTGTCTCAATCTCACCCGTGATGTCGTGACGCTCAAATCCGTACTGGATATATCCCTGTTCAATCAAATAGCTGATTTCAACCGGAGAGAAAGTTCGGGATGGAGCCAGATCACGAATGGTTGGCAGCAGTAATTGAGTCGCCATCTGGTGAACACCACGCTTATAGAAAGTATCTCCATAGACAATCGAGTGAGACGCACCATCAACCAGAGTGAAAATAACTGTATTGAAGCCAATATCGACAGCGAGGATACTGCCGGTCTGCTCTGGATTCTGACTCAGAAACAGGCGGACTCCACCAAGTCCCTGGGGAAGAACCCGGACATCTGGCCAACCGGAAGCATTGAGGATTTTAGCTAGTGTCTTCACAATACCGCTATCCTTATCTTTTTCCGCAACCCAAGCTCCATAGGGCAAGCCGACTACCAGTGGATTCTCAGCCTTGGCCCCGGCAATCTTCGCGGCCTCCTCAACAAACACCGGATAATGATGTACCAGATCTTCAATCGTTTTAAGATAGCTCGACCCGGAAGCGAGGAGAGCATCCTCCCCGACAGTCAATCCATCATGTTTCCGGCGATAGGCCGAGATAATCCGCCCTTTCTTTTCACCATAAACCCACTTCAACGACGAAAACCCAAGATCACAGACAAACACCATAATGTAACTCCTTTTGTTAATGAATTTGGCAACGTAGCTATTATTGTCTACTTCAATGTTGACAACCGAACCAATAAGTTGACGTAGAAGTAGACAATGTAAGCAACGTAGCCTTGTTTAGAAACGAAAGCCTTTCTCTATATATGGGGTGGGGGGGAAGGTCTCAATTTAGAATTGAATTTAGTTATCGTATCTCCGGTACGGTTACTGCGGCAGAAATAATAAGGGTGGCGAATGGACAATTGAATTGTGTTGCCATAAGAATGGATTGAAAAATAGAAGAAGTCAGTGTGTTGGGGAATCAGTAAAAGTTAAATCCGAAAGTCTTTTTGAAGGTTTGTCCAATGGATCCGCAGAGCAGCCTTGTGTGCATCATTCATGGGCAGATCTTTCATTCTTTCTGGCCATAAACTTCGGGCTTTTTCCATGGTGTCATCAAGATGTGGCTTTATCGCCCGCCACGGCACCCCTGCTCGCCCGGCCCACGCCTCAAAGTTTGCGTAAGTGACATCATACCACTCCTTCGTCTTGCCGAGATTAAGTGCGTAACGCCTTTCGTCGTCAATATAAACACTCGTCGTGACAATATCGTAGGCTGGGGATAGCCGTGGGGTCATTTGATCAGAATAGAGAAGGCTCCAGTTTTTCAGATGCGCATCACCATTAGCCAGCAGAATATTGACCAGCAGTCGCCTGGCGAACTGTTGTGCGTCAGTTAATCCATCACCGGAAAAATTGTAGAGAATCTTCCCGATCTGTTCATAGCTTGCTGAATTATACTTTTCATGGGGGTACTTCACCAAGACTTGTGCGAAGTCCTCCATATGAACGCGCTGATTGTCATGCCGATCGAAACGTTTTATCGCAAAGGCCAACTTTTCATCGGGCAAATTGATTTGCGGTAAATTATCAAGTTTATCCAATTCTACCAGCTTTATTTCGGGGATATCAATGCCTGCCAAAGATGCCAGAGTCATCACCGTAAATTCGTTGGCCGGTACATCTTTGTGTTTGGTTGACGGTGTCTTGATGATCCAATCGCCGAGGGCATCCCCTTTGGTCAGGTTATAGCGTCCATCCTGTTCTTTCATCGAAAACTTCATTTGGATGCCAGCGAGAGAGAATTTGTTTTCCCTTGCGGACTTTTTCAACTTAACAGCTTTAACCTTGCCGTAAGCGCTCAGGACACTTGTAGGAACTTCGTCTGGTTCCAGAGGTTCAGCAACCAATGCACCAGGCAAATCTGCCCCCAGATACGAGAACAGGTGAAATTCATCATCGACATGCACTTTGAGACCTTGAGCAATCAACTCCCTCAAAGCTCCCTCTGGAAGCAAATTGGAGAGCACTGGATGCAATTTATGGGTGCGCTGCCAAGGTTCTGCCAACAGCTTTTCGGCGCGGGGAAATTCAGGGTGGGTGATTAAGCTGAACGTCGGACGAGTCACATCAAATCTAAACTCATCGGCAAAGGTCAATACATTTTGACCACTTTGAAAACCCGTCAGGTAGCCAACTAGCCTTCCGTGTAAGGTCAGCTTTAACACGTTGACTTCATCTATGCTGTTATCGCTCATTGCTCATCCTCAAACATATCTTGCCACGGATCATCAGACAGGCTCTTCTTTTGATTATCCGCTGCCTGCTTTGATGCCGAACCTGTATCAACATTTTCCAACACAAATTCAACGGCCTGTAGCTTGTCCTTGGGGATAAGCATCAGCTCGCAGTTAAGGCCTTTCGCTATGAGTTCCAAAGTATTTAAGCGTGGATTTCCTTTAGATTCCAAACGTTGATATTGCTGCCGGGACACTCCGATCCGCATCATCATGTCTTTTTGTTTGAGCCCCAGTTCCAATCGTCTTTTTTTGAGCTGCTGAAGTAGAGAGCCCGCCATTGTAGTCTCCTGAGTTGCTTTATTGTCTGAGAGAAACATATTAGACTCTTATTTGTCAATAAGCAATACTTAAATGCCTATAAAATCAGCATCAAGAAAGAGTGGGTTTATTTTTTTGCCATCTGACGTTTTCTTCGGACATCATAGGCTCTTGCCCGGATCTTGATGATTTGCTTCTTTGTCAAACGTACATTCAGATGATATTGGACCCTCTGAATTACATCTTCAGCCAAAATACGCTCACCCGGTTCCGCATTGAGATAGCAAGACAGAGCATATCTTTCGGCACGGGAGAGATCACCTTCATCAATAATTTTCTGTTTGTAGTGTTTGGGTAATGGAGCCAAAAGGCGTCGGAGATACCAGATCCGACCGCGCACGAAGGCAATAATAGCAAGCCCCTTTAAATCATAATCCGAAACAGGGTCATCAATCATGCCGTCTTTGTGCAATCTCTCGACTATGGAGCGTGGGAGATCGACAAGTTCGGCAGCTTCTTTAAGATTCATTGAGAAAAAACCTTTTACGGTTTAACAGACGAGGTTGGATTGCTCGTCCCAATATTCTGAACGACTCTGCCCCTTCTTGTTGTGCGAATCGAGCAAATCAAGAAGTTCCCTGACGATTTCTTCGATCTGACGTTTCCCTGCGTTTGAGATGGCGGCACGTTCATAGGCAAGAGTGAGTAATTTCCCCATTCTGGGGCCAATACAGAAAGTGGCCTGTCTGGTCGTCTCATCCACAACCATTTCCAACACATTTCTCTTGTACTGGATGTCTGTATCTGTGGTTTCGTGGACTCCAAGAAGCCAGTTGGGGGCAACACCCTCCAACTCACAGATCAGGGTCAAGAATCCAGCATCTGGTTTTCTTCTGTCCGCTTCGTAGTTCATCAACGTATTGGCACAAACCCCATAATTTTTTACAAAGTTGGCAATCGTTCTGTCACCGCGAATTGAACGGATTTTTTCGCCGAGCGTCATCAAATCCTCCGAGTAAAAAAATCAAGCAACCATAGAAAGCGGGATCAACCTTGCAGAATGGCCAACTGAAACCGGATTGCTAAAAATACTTATTGGCCTATTTCTGCATTTTCGTTCAATGTTTCTTTCTCTTTTTGCAACTCTCACAGGGGGAGAACGATCCTGGGTGACAAGTGAAGCACCACCGTATTTGTCTAAAAAAATATTTATGGAAATATTTAGGTTGTTCCTCTGGCCTGAATCAGGGACGTATGGCATTTTGCAATCCAAGAGGGTGATGACATTATCAACCGGTACCTTTCTGGACTGTCGTTGAGAAAAGAGCTTCATGCTTCTTTCTGAGATAAAATTATTCCTGAGAGCAAAGTCTGCCATGTCGTCGAGACAGAAATCGGAATACGTATCTGCCCCTCCTATCGGTTGGTAGTCACCGAACACTTTCCAGTTGGTAATTGTCCCCAACATGCTGAGTCCCAAACCTGATCTTGGAGCAGAAATACGACCAAAGGACGACCCTTGAAGGATCTCGCTTGCTGCGACCTTGTTGTGATCGGGTGACTGGAGTTTTTTTGTCCCCATTGAGCGCTGCGAATCCGATTTCCTTCTTTTGGTCTGAGCTTGATGGCGTTTTGGCTGCTCCTGCTGTAAATCTCCACGACAAGGGACATCACACCGCATATCGAGCTTTGCAGTTCTGTTCACCTCCGGGTTTCCAGACTCCAGGATCACTTCGAACTGTTTCATGATTTTAGTCTCAACAAATTCAGCACTCAGCTCCCCGCTTGCAACCAGCAAGGAGATTCGCCGACATGCTCGGTTCAGCGCCTGCCGAACATTCGCCGAAGAGCACTCCAGATGTCTGGCGGTCTCCTTGATTTTCATCGTTCCACCATCATAAATTCCCAGCAATGTCTCTAGTATCTGTTCTTCTTTTTTGGTCAGATACTGGCGGATAAAAGGATAAACATGATCGATGTCGATATTGAACAACGGCTCTACGTGACAGGTGCTGTCTTCTTGAGAAAATTGCTGTAACGAGTATTCAAAACTGTCACAAAACACCTGTGGCGGTGCAGAAGAACCAGCCTTACACCTTGAGTCCGGATTCGGCGTAACCGCAGAAATCTTACCCTTGTACAGATTCCAGAAGCAGGCGGGGAAAAAAGTCTGGCGTTCTGTTGATACTGTGGCGGCCTCAAGTGCAGCCTCGTAAGCATCTTGAAGGAAATCCTCCTGATCATAAGGGGCATACGGGAGATATTTTCTCGAATGCCCGGCTATTTGCTTGGTATTCTGGTCCACCCAAGTGATTGCATCCTCAGCAGTCATTTTATTCAATCTCCCCTGTTTATATGGTTAAAGAATGGTTATATTAAGTTTAGTTATTTCCAGAGAACGACTTTCTAACTAGCTAAAAACAAAAGGTAATTCTTATAAAAAAGTTATCCACAGCCTGAAAAATGTGCCCCATAAACCGATAGTTTCGTGCCCCATAACCCGATACCCCGTGCCCCTTAGACCGACACTTTGTGCCCCATAGACCGATACTCCGTGCCCCTTAGACCGACACTTTGCGAATTGAAAAGCGTGCCCCATAGACCGATACCCCTTAACTCCTGCGCATGACTGCCACCAGGTCTGATTCGATGCTCCAGTTTTCCAAAAAACCAACTTCAACCAAGGCCGTCAGGGCCTTCTTGAGTTTTCTTCTAAAAAACCGAAGCTCACTATCGCTGGCACAAAGCTTTTGCAGGGTTTCAACCTTGACTGGGTAGGGTTCTCTGTGACTGGACCAGTAACTATGAAGCTTCGTAGCAATCCCTTCAGGCAAAGCTTTACGCTGTTCCAAGTCGATCAGCGTGAATGCACTATCAGCAAAAAGGAGACTCATAGATTTGGAAATTCGAACTTCCCATTGAGTCAGGGGCGTCTGTTTTTCCGGGTCCCACATTGAGATGTAATCGATAAGGCTTGTAACCACGGTTTGATGAAGGCGGTTTGATGTGATCTGGACAGCAGTAGCCTTCATGCGCAGTAAGCAGTCCTTGATACGTTGATAACCGCGGCTGTTGACCTGCCAACCAATTGATTTCAAAAAGGAGTAGGGCGTAAAGAAAATCGAGTCACCGAGTGGTTGCCCTTTGGCAAGTTGCAGGAGTCGCATCCAAACCAGTTCATCGTCCTGACGTAATTCTTCTCCTAGGTAGAGGAGGCTTCCGCCACCGGTGACGATAATCTCTGCCTGTTTGAGGTAAACCCTGCGTCTGTTGCGGTTACGAGCTGTGAATAGTGCGGAGCGAATGATCTCGTTTGGTGACGCACCTTTGGTGGGCATCCATTCGGGTAAATTTTTAGGGGCGGCCTCTATTTCATTCCTGAACCGCTCCAGTATCACCATCAACTCAGGAGTCAGGGCTGGGGAAGTTTTTTGCGATTCAGTCTCTAAAATTTTGTGACTATCTTCTGCTTGCCGATTCATACTTCGGCCTCGTTTCTTTCCTCACTAGCTCCCTGTCCATGTCGGACAAGAACCTGTGCAAACATCCTCATGATCCGAGTGTGCTTTGCACAGGAAAGCTCCGGTGGTATCTTTAGAAATTCAAAAGAGACTTTCGAAGCACAAAATTTTGTGGTATTTGTTGTCTTTCTGCTCATTTTTTGTGAATGACTCTTTTTCTGGTTGTGTACTCAGTCCATGAAAGACACGGAAAATGCGCTTGAGCCTCGAAATTGTTTATGAACACTCGTTTTTGTTTTAAAACACACGTAAGAATGTGTCAAGACAATAATTTATTATTGGACACACGTTTGTGGAGGAGACCATGGGAGAAATAGGTGATCGGATCAGGGAACTTCGTGGAGAAATGCAGCAGGCGGAGCTGGCTGACAAGCTGAGTATTCACAAAAACACCATGGCTAATTACGAACGGGGGGGTCGCTTTCCTGACGTAAAGATCCTTTTGAAGATATTGGAGGTCTTTCCGGACACCAATCCGGCGTGGCTATTAACTGGGGAAGGACCCAAGAATAGGTCTGAGCCTGTGCAGGGGGGATTTGTGATGTTCCCGCGTTATGAAATTGAGGCCGGAGCTGGTCCAGGGAGGAATGTTCAAAGTGAACAGGTTGTAGATTTTGTTTCTTTCAAAGAGGAATGGGTCCAGAGCTTCTTACGTGTTCCGAGAAAAAATCTGGCATTGCTGTCGGTGAAGGGGGACAGCATGAACCCAACCTTGAATGATGGAGACATGATCCTTGTAGACCTGAGAGCCAACAGAATTG
>JAOZOH010000050.1:19852-21069 GCA_029933365.1 Desulfuromusa sp.
CCAACCTTGAATGATGGAGACATGATCCTTGTAGACCTGAGAGCCAACAGAATTGATGATAGCGCTATCTATGTGCTTGAGTTTGACGATGCACTTCTCGTGAAAAGGATTCAGCGAAAACTGGACGGCTCAGTTGTCATCAAGAGTGATAACCATCTCTATGAACCAGAGGTTCTGCAAAAAGACCGTGCTGTCGAACTCCGGATAATAGGCCGCGTCGTTTGGAGCGGTCGACGAATGTAGGTCCGAAAACCCCACGAGGAAGGAAATATTTACCGGCATCATATCTGGACATTTGCTCACAGATATGATGCCGGGTAGCCCTACTCGGAGTCTCCACGCAAGGCCAGACACCTAAAGCCCTACCCCCTGATCCCACCCCAATCATTCAGTATCTTCAGGAGCCTTAAGACGACCTTCCAGCCAGGACACAAGACTAGCGGTTGGATAAGCTACCCGGCCATTGACAGTGATTTTTCCGGCGGGACCAGAGCCCCTGGAATCCTCGTTGGCTAAATGACGAGGTGTGACAATACCACCTGAAAAGTGGTAGACCTCCCGCCGAGCAACAAAGGGAACTTTCCAGTTTTCAGCCAGAGCGTAAAGATCAACATTTTTCATATTATTTCCTCCTGTATCATTGTGGTTTCACCCGAAAGATTTAGTGTAGTTTTTCACCACCCGATGCTCCCATATTCAATCTCAACATATTCCACTGGCATGAGGAAAAACACGCAAGGGGATGA
Organism: Desulfuromusa sp.; assembly: GCA_029933365.1. The sequence continues at coordinate 20,599 of JAOZOH010000050.1, forward strand.
AAAGTGAGCCTGTCTTATATATGGGGGAGGGGGGAATTATTTGAGAGAAATTTCTTTTTTATGGCAGCTTATCAAACCTATAGGACAGACCACTCCGCGCTCTGCAACATGACGCTGTTTGGTTAACTGTCGAATAAACTGGTTATCATCTGAGGGGCTGGTATGTGCTTTAAAGCACCCTTAACCAGCGATAAAATAGGCTTATATCGCCGCGTTATTTTTTAACCAAACAGTAATGACAATGAAAAGCAAAAACTGGGAGAGAACTGGGAGAGAAGCTATAAATAAAAAAGGGTTGCAGGTAAAAAAACCTGCAACCCTTTGATTTTATTGGCGCGCCGCGGAAGATTCGAACTCCCGGCCTTCTGATCCGTAGTCAGACGCTCTATCCAGCTGAGCTAGCGGCGCATAAAGATGAGCTTTATCGCTTAATTTCAGGGATTTGTCAATCCCTTTCGGATTATACCACAA
>JAOZOH010000337.1 GCA_029933365.1 Desulfuromusa sp.
GAAAGAGTTCATCTTGCCGTGAGGAGTTATAAATAATGGACCTTACATTGCATGTTTGGCGCCAGAAGGGGCCACAGGATAAAGGGAAGCTGGAAACTTATCCAGCTAAAGATGTCAGCCCGGACATGTCCTTCTTGGAGATGTTGGATGAAATCAATGATGGGTTGATTCGTGAAGGCAAAGATCCAATTGCCTTTGATCACGATTGTCGCGAAGGAATCTGTGGCATGTGTTCACAGGTTATTAATGGTCGCCCTCATGGTAAACAGGAAAAAACGACTGTTTGTCAGTTGCATATGCGTCAATATAGCGATGGTGATGAAATCTTTGTGGAGCCGTGGAGAGCAAAGGCTTTCCCGATTCGTAAAGACCTGATCGTTGATCGAACTTCACTTGATGCTATTATGCAGGCCGGTGGTTACGTTTCCTGTCACACTGGTGGTGTTGATGATGCCAACGCACTACTTATTCCAAAGCCGACTGCAGATTATGCAATGGATGCGGCTGAGTGTATCGGTTGTGGTGCTTGTATTGCTGCCTGTCCTAACAGCTCGGCAATGCTTTTTACTGGTGCTAAAGTTGCCCAGTTGGCAGCACTACCACAAGGAAAGCCTGAAGCCAGAAAGCGGGTTCAGGAGATGACTCAGGCAATTCTTGATGAAGGTTTCGGTAACTGCACAAATCACTATGAGTGTGAAGCTGCCTGCCCTAAGGGGATCAGTGTCAAGTTTATTGCTAAACTCAACCGTGAATATCTGAAGTCTCTGTTGCCGTCTTCGACCGAGGCCTGAGTTCTTCATTCTCTATTTATAGATGTATTGATGTTAAGGGCGGATCTTTTGATCCGCCCTTTTTTTACTGAAGGTGGGGTTGATGACGAACTGGTTTTCCAAACTTTCTGGCCAGAGGCAACAACACTATAATGATCAAACAAGAATAGAATCTCTTGACGTTCTTCCGTTTCATTTAGAAAACCGCAGCGGATTGATTTCTCCTGATCGGCTTCATATCTTACGGCAATTTAGAAAGAGTGTAGAAAATCTACTGGAGATATTAAGGGGTACCCTTGACGCAACATCCGTTGTGCTGCTCTGGTCTGGTCCGGCAACCGGGTATCTATCGGTATACGCTTTTTCCAGTTCGCATAATAACTTGATAATAGACAAAATCTCTGTGAGCAGTGGGATTATTGGTGTTTTGAAAGATCGCCATGAATTTTTCTTAGCTCCCTACCAGCGTAACTCTCCTTCTATCCCTTATTATTCTGATAGTTCCTTTGTCGGCAGCTTTTATGCCTTAAGTTTAACTTGTTCAGAATCAGATCAGCGTAAAACCCGTGACTATGGCATCTTGAGTGTTGATAGAAGTTCTTCTGAGGAATGGTCCGAGGACGATCGCAGATTAATAACGAGCATAGCTGATCAGATAAGACAGAATTTATTACTATCACGTGATTTGCTATTTACTGATATCGAGAGACGAACTTTACAACTGGCTTTTGACGGAGTCAGGGCGTTAAATACTGCACTTGATCTGGAGTCAGTTTGTTGTGCAGCAATTCAGGCTCTGAA
>JAOZOH010000338.1 GCA_029933365.1 Desulfuromusa sp.
ATATCCTCGCTAAAATAAATCAGATGGCTAAGCCATCATCAATCAACGCCTGAATGACCACCCCCGCCATGGTCAAACCAAACAACGGTGGCAAATAAGATGAACTCCCAAGGATCGGGTTGCGCTCGGCGACATCAACTCCCGTCAAAGGTCGAAACTCTTCCGTGGAATAGACCACCTTGATTCCTTTTTCGATACCACGATTACGCAGTTCTTTGCGAATAGTTCGCGCCAACCGACATTTTTTTGTCGCAGAGATATCGGCGACCTCAATCTGGGTCGGGTCAAGCTTGTTTGCTGCACCCATCGAAGAAATAACCGGAAGAGAATGCTCATAGCAGCTCTGCAACAAGTGCAGTTTATCCGTAATATTATCAATGCAATCAAGCACACAATCAAAATGATTATCCAACAGCAGCTCGGCTCCATTTTCTTGACGATAAGCCTGCTGATGTGAAATCACCCTCACCTGAGGATTAATTGCCCGGCAGCGCTCTGCCATGGCCGCAACCTTTGCCTGCCCAAGCGTTGCACCAAGGGCGTGAATCTGTCGGTTGATATTCGTGGCACAGATAACATCAGGATCGATCAGAGTCAGCGCTCCCACCCCTCCCCGCACCAAAGCTTCAACGGCATAGCTACCAACCCCGCCAATACCAAAAATGGCAACAGATGAATTCTGTAATTTTTTCAGCCCCTCAGCCCCAATCAACAGCTCCAAACGCTGAAAGTACTCATTCCCCATAACGTGACTCATCCTGAAAATGGAACAGTTGAAGGGCATTTCTGGTAGTAATCTCTGCCACTTCTGCCAGAGATTCCTCGCGTAACAGAGCAACTTTCTCAGCAACCTGCAAAAGCGTTTCCGGAGCATCAGCCATATCGGGCAGATCGGTTTCCAAAACCAGTGCCGAAACTGGCAACATCTTCACAGCATTCGGTAACTTGCGGGCATTGCTGCGCAGCAGAATCGGGCCAACTCCAATCTTGAAGCCCAGTTCAACAAGTTCTTCTGCCACTGGCAACCTCGCCGAAAATCCATGCCAGATTCCCCCAATTCTTTGACCGATTCCTAATTCCCGCAAAATCGTCAGAACGGCTCCGGTTGCCTCGCGAACATGAAGCAACACTGGCAACCCGGTATCGAGAGCAATTTCCAATTGGGCGCGAAAAACAATTTCCTGTTGCGGCAATGGGATAGCAACCGTCCCATCCAGGCCAATCTCTCCAATTGCAACCACTTTCGCCTGCTGTGCCAGCTCCCGAAGTTGACTCTCTGCAGCATCATTCCACTGATCGGCATAGGCAGGATGTAATCCCGGCGCAAGATACACATTTTCAGCATTTTCCGCCAGAGTAAGCATCCCCGACCAGCCACTCACCCGCACCCCCGGCACGACAAACCTGTCGATCCCATATTGCTGCGCTTCAGGTAGAAGTTTCACCCCCTGGCCACTCAGTTCAGGAGCATCAAGATGGATATGGGTATCGATCAGTGAAATCATCGAGGCATGGTAGCAAAAGCGGGGGAGAAGATATAGGGGGAGTCTAATGTCAAT
>JAOZOH010000339.1 GCA_029933365.1 Desulfuromusa sp.
CCGTAAGTCCCTAATTTTAATGGCTAATGACAGAAGATCATACATGTCTTGGGGCTACCCATATACTCTTCTACCCTTAATTCAAATCGTCATCTTTCCAATACTTAGTGCCCTGTATTGTGGCTTGAATCGCTAAACCGTTTTTGGTTAATTTGTAGAGTGTTATCCCCGGCTGAACAGTGACTGCACCATCAAGAGCACCACCTTTATCATCTGATTTAGCCGCTGCATCAGCCTGTGCATTAGCTTCCCAACCACTGTTTACGAACGATTTAAAAACTTTTTTGTTGTCGAAAATAAAGATAGCTCTAAAGTCTTTCACACCAAGCCCCAAGCCAACGCCACCAGAGGCCATATTCATATAGATGTTTTTGCCAGATTTGTTGCTGTGTGCTAAACCACTACCCCCTTCTGCAGAAAAAAATATCAGATTTACACCAAAGTTACTAAAGGTTGCGTATCCATATGCTGCTTTGATTTGACCTTTTGCTTTTGGGTGCGCCTTATATAACATTTGTAATGTAGCTTGACTCTCTTTTGAAAGTTCACTTCTTTGCTCAGCTGGCGTAGCTGCGTAAAGAGAGCTTGAAAACATAATAAAACTGAGTAGTGCTACAAAAATTAACCTTGAATTTTTCATGATAATCCTCATCCTTTTCAAGCAAGTTTTCATCTGGGAACCCCAATAGTAAACAATTTATTATTCTGACTAGATGGGGCCACCCTTGTCAAACACCTGAGCAAGTAATGTAGCGATAGTTATTCTATCCAAGGGGCAGCAGGATGTACAGTGACATAATATAAGTCACGACTGTCAGGATGGATTAATGGCGCATCCCTTTTATTAAATGTCACTAGTTTTGAAAAACTGCCAGACCTAACCAGGAATCGATTTCAAAAGTGAAATCCTGATAAGTGTTATGCATTTTCTTGGTCTACGTTCAGTAAAAAATCTATTGATTGGCGGCTCGCGCGGAGATACACTCGTATTTTCCCTTCTCAAATTCACGGCAAATCCATGGACGATTCTCGTAGATCGTGCAACTCATGGTATTTCTGTCCAAGGCCGAACACCAGCCATCTTCCAGCCGCGCCATGCGCTTCTCGCCTCGCGTATCTACCTCAATAAATTTATCTGGCACTTCGGTATCGTTAAAGAGCATTGCTTCTAAACGGCAACAAGATGCTTCACAATTTGCACAAGTCACCTCGGTATCAGGCAGGGATTCAACTTCGGTTGTCATAGATTCCTTTTATTTATTGATATCGCCCATATTTGTTTTTGCATAGCGATTAGATATACGGAAAATTTCCCGTATATTTTCACGGTAATTGTCGCTGGATGGTGTGCTTATCGATTAATTTCAGGAGTTTAAGGAAGGGTCTTGTTTATATTAAATCCGCCAATCCAGCCAAGACCAGATCGCGTCCCCCGCCTCCACCGGCATCTCTTCTTGCCAGATTTCGCTATTTCCTCTTCGTGACAACATCTCAATTTTTTGACAGTTAAGATGTGATCCACCGCAATACCTTCGTTGTTATGATTGAGCC
>JAOZOH010000155.1 GCA_029933365.1 Desulfuromusa sp.
CGGCTTTCCACCTTATTTCGCCGCCAAACTGTCCGAACAACTGGGACCACCTCTATGTATTGGCAGCTCCTTTACGGTTGGATCTGCTGGTTGGTGATAGGGTCATCGTAGAATGTAAAGCTGTGCTCACTTATAATCCAATTTTTGAAGCACAAGTTCTGACCTATTTACGTCTTACTGGGAAAAAACTAGGGATGGTTATCAATTTTGGCAACAATTATGTGAGCAAGGGGATACATCGAGTTGTTAATAATTTGTGATCAACTTTGCGTCTTTGCGGCTTGGCGTCAGAGTCTGGAGGGCTTATGAAAAAAATAAAGGTAATGACAGTTGTTGGAACCCGTCCAGAAATCATTCGGCTTTCCCGGGTTCTGGCGGCGCTGGATAAATATACCGATCATATTCTTGTGCATACCGGTCAAAACTACGATTTTGAGCTGAACGAAGTATTTTTCCAAGATCTGGAAATCCGTAAACCCGATTTTTTTCTCAATGCAGCGGGGAAGAATGCTGCTGAAACGATTGGTAACACCATCATCAAGCTTGATCCCATTCTCGAAGAGGTTCAGCCTGAAGCGCTTCTGATTCTTGGTGATACCAATAGTTGCTTGTCAGCTATTCCGGCTAAACGGCGCAAAATTCCAATCTTCCACATGGAAGCGGGAAATCGCTGTTTTGACCAAAGGGTGCCAGAGGAGACCAATCGTAAAATTGTTGACCATACGGCTGACATTAATTTGACCTACAGTGATATCGCCCGCGAGTACCTGCTTCGTGAAGGTTTGCCTCCAGACAGAATTATCAAGACAGGTAGCCCCATGTTTGAGGTGCTCAATTACTATGCTTACAAAATTGAAAATTCAGATGTACTGAGTCGTGAGGGATTTGAACCGTATGATTATTTCGTGGTCAGTGCCCACCGAGAGGAGAATATCGAATCAGATCGGAACTTTGATAAGCTTGTTGGAATACTTAACGGTGTGGCAGAGAAGTATGGAAAGCCTGTGATCGTTTCGACCCATCCTCGCACACGCAACCGGGTCGAAAAAATGGGAGTAACATTTCATGAGAACGTCAGACTTCTAAAGCCTCTTGGTTTCAGTGATTATGTTCATCTACAGAAGTATGCTCATGCCGTTTTGTCTGATAGTGGGACTATTAATGAGGAGTCCTCTATCCTGGATTTTCCAGCCTTGAACTTGCGTGAAGCTCATGAGCGACCTGAAGGGATGGAGGAAGCTGTGGTTATGATGACTGGTCTTGAACTTGAACGGGTGCTTCAAGGGTTGGTGGTTCTTGAGGATCGGCCTCGGGGTGAAGATCGATTAATGCGCCAAGTTGCTGATTACAGCATGCCCAATGTATCGGACAAGGTGGTGCGGATTATTTTGAGTTATACCGATTATGTGAACCGGGTCGTTTGGAAAGAGTATCAGGGGTAGCTTGATGCGAATTCTGATGTTGACGCAGTGGTTCTATCCGGAGCCTTTTTTTAAAGGGCTACCCTTTGCTAAGGAATTGATAAGGCGTGGAAATGATGTAGAGGTTCTTACCGGTTTTCCAAACTATCCTGGCGGCAAGATCTATAATGGTTATCATTTACGTCTATGGCAGAGAGAAAAGGTGGATGGGGTGACGGTTAACAGAGTTTATCTCTACCCGAGTCATGACGAATCAGGAATCCGTAGAATTATTAATTATTTAAGCTTTGCCTTATCTGCCGTATTCTTAGGCTCCTGGTTAGTCCGCAAGCCAGATGTAGTTTATGTTTACAATCTGGTTACGCTGGCCTGGGCTGCAACTTTTCTTCGTTGGATCTATGGTTGCAAGATTATTTATGATGTTCAGGATCTATGGCCAGAGTCAGTCGTTTCTTCTGGTATGCTAAAAAATCGTTTGGTACTTGGATTGCTGCACCGCTGGTGTCTTTGGGCGTATAAAACTGCAGATCAAATCGTAGTCCTTTCCCCAGGTTTTAAACAGAATCTACAACGCCGTGGGATTCCTGAAGATAAAATTGAAGTTATTTACAATTGGTGTGACACAGATTCTACATTGCCTGAGAGGTCTGGTGACCAATTGGCTAAAGAATTAGGCTTGGTGGATTCATTTAATGTTATGTTTGCCGGGACAATGGGGGTTATGCAAGGGCTGGAAACAGTACTTGAAGCTGCAAGAATTTGTGCTGAGGAGTTGCCGAATATCCGTTTTATATTCGTGGGTGATGGAATTGACAAAAAGCGTTTGTTTGATAAATCCAAAGAAACTGGTTTAACTAATGTGATATTTGTCCCACGGCAACCAATGAGTAAAATGGGAGAGTTTTTTGCCTTTGCCGATACGCTGCTTGTCCATCTTAAAAATGATGATTTATTTCGAATTACCATCCCTTCAAAAACGCAGGCATATTTAGCTGCGGGTCGACCTGTTATTATGGCTGTCAGTGGGGATGCTGCTGATTTGATAGAAATGACTAATGCTGGTTATGCGTGTGTGTCAGAAGATCCTGATGCGATTGTTAGCTGTATTAAAAAGTTGTGCGCATTGTCCTCAGAAGAAAGAGTATGTATGGGCAAAAGAGGTAAGGATTTTTATATCAAGGAGTTGTCGATAGACTGTGGTGTAAGAAAATTCGAAGCCCTCTTTAGATCGACGTTAACGGAGGATGTTTGAACTCTTCAAAATTTAGCAAAATAATGTTCGATTATATTCTCGTGATTCCCATGATATTGATACTTATTCCTGTCCTTTTTCTTGTTGCTGTTTTCGTGAAATTCAAACTTGCTTCACCAGTGTTGTTTTGTCAGAAGCGTCCCGGGTTTGGTGGTAAGCCATTTATGATGTATAAGTTTCGAACTATGACAGATGCAAAGAACATTAGTGGCAATTTATTGCCTGATTCGTTGCGCTTGACGAAATTGGGTCGTTTCTTGCGAAGTTCCAGTTTAGATGAGTTGCCCGCTTTGTACAATGTCTTGAAAGGTGACATGAGCCTTGTCGGTCCACGTCCTTTGTTGATGGAATATCTTCCGCTTTACAATGATGAGCAGCGTCGTCGCCATGAAGTACGACCAGGAATCACTGGCTGGGCACAGGTCAATGGGCGTAATTCTCTCAGTTGGGAAGAACGTTTTAATCTGGATATCTGGTATGTTGATAATCAGTCATTCTGGCTGGACTTGAAGATATTGTTCATGACTATGAAAAAAGTTCTGGTTCGTGATGGGATCAGTGCTGATGGGGAGGCAACAATGTCGAAATTTACAGGGAATCAATAACAAGCTATACTAGTCTCATCTACTAGTTATTTTGAGGTGAAGTTATGAACACTGCTGCATTGATTAAAGAAGTTGTCTCGCTCCCTGTTGAGGAGCGGACTCTAGTTGTTGAGTCTTTATTGCAAAGTTTAAATCATCCTAAAACAGAAATTGACAGGCAATGGGGACATGTTGCAAAAAAAAGGTTGAGAGCTCTAAAGAGTGGTGAAGTTCAGGCAGTCGACGGAGAGAAGGTGTTTAGTGATATTTGGCATAGTTTTGAAAAATGAGTTTTTATTTTCATCCCGAAGCTGAGTCTGAGTTACAAGACGCTATAAATTATTATGAAGGTATTAGGGCTGATTTAGGTCATGACTTTGCTGTTGAAGTTTACTCTGCCATTCAGCGAGCTGTTTCAATGCCTGAATCTTGGGCGTTGATTGATACCGATATCAGACGTTCGCTAGTCTCAAGATTTCCCTATGGCGTTCTCTATTCTAAAGCAAATAATAAAATCTACATTCTCGCTGTGATGAATCTGCACCGCCAACCCGATTATTGGAAGGATAGACGCTAGGTGGAAAAGTTAGCAATTCTGGGTGCCAGCGGACATGGCAAAGTGGTCGCCGATATTGCCGAATGTTGCGGCTGGCAACAGATCGATTTTTTTGATGACGCTTGGCCTGATGCCGATGTAAACGTTCACTGGCAGGTGATTGGTGATACTGTTGCGCTGGTTCAGACATTGAGCCAGTACTCAGGTGTGATTGTTGCGATTGGTGATAATAGGATCAGAGCTGCAAAGTTTGAACTGCTTCATAAGTCCCATGCTCCGATGATAAGTGTAATTCATCCGGATACCACCATAAGCCGATATTCATCTATTGGTGCTGGATCTGTGGTCATGGCTGGAGTTGTTGTGAACGTAGATACGACAATTGCCGAAGGGGCGATTCTGAACACAGGTTGCAGTATTGATCATGATTGTTCCCTTGGAAGTTTTGTTCATATTAGCCCCGGAGCACGTCTTGCTGGCTTGGTCAGTGTTGGTGACGAAAGCTGGATTGGAATTGGAGCTTGCGTGCGGCAGTCGACCTTAATCGGTGCAAAAGTTGTGGTTGGTGCTGGCGCAGCAGTCGTTTCTGATTTGCCTGATGGCGTAACCGCACTGGGTATTCCTGCACGTTTCTAAACTAATTTTTACTATTGAGGTTTCTATTGTGTTGAATACTCCATTTTCCCCATGGCCCTCTTTTACTCAAGAGGAGGCAAATGCTGCTCAGGAGGTCCTGCTCTCCAATAAGGTCAACTACTGGACGGGTACTGAAGGGCACCAGTTTGAGCGTGAATTTGCTGAATTTTCTAATTGTGAATATGCTGTGGCGCTGGTAAATGGTACCGTGGCTCTGGATCTTGCCCTTAAATCGTTGGATATTGGTAATGGTGACGAAGTGATTGTAACGTCACGTACTTTCCTTGCTTCAGTGTCAAGTATTGTCAACGCAAGTGCCGTGCCGATATTTGCTGACGTGGACCGCGACAGTCAGAATATCACTGTTGAGTCAATACAAGCTGTTTTATCGTCAGCAACTAAAGCAATCATTTGCGTTCATCTGGCAGGCTGGTCTTGTGATATGGATCCAATTATGGCCTTGGCAGCAGAATATGACCTATCTGTCATCGAAGACTGCGCTCAAGCACATGGAGCTAAATACAAAGGTCAATCCGTCGGTTCGATTGGTCATATCGGTTGCTGGTCATTCTGCCAAGACAAGATCATGACTACGGGCGGAGAAGGTGGAATGGTGACGACCAATGATCGAGAGCTGTGGTCAAAAATGTGGTCATATAAGGATCATGGCAAATCCTGGGAAGCGGTTTACGAGCAAGAGCATCCACCGGGATTCCGTTGGTTGCATGATTCTTTTGGTATGAACGGGCGTATGACTGAAATGCAGGCTGCCATTGGGCGAATTCAGCTCAAGCGAATGCCACAATGGCACGAGGCTAGAACATATAATGCTAGTAAGATTCTTGATACTGCACGGACGCTATTAGGATTGCGAGTGCCAGAGGTTCCTGTGGATGTCCAACATGCTTGGTATAAGTGCTATGTGTTTGTTGAGTTTGAGCAGTTGAAACCGAATTGGGATCGCGATTGGATTATGAATACGATTGTAGCTGAAGGTGTGCCTTGTTTTTCTGGTTCGTGTTCTGAAGTGTATCTGGAGAAGGCTTTTGATGGCACGGGTTGGCGACCAGAAAGGCGTTTACTGGTGGCCAAAGAATTAGGTGAAACCAGTCTGATGTTTCTGGTGCATCCGACATTGACAGAGGGTGAGATTCAGAAGACCTGTGATGTGCTAAAAGAAGTGATGGGACAAGCTGTACGTTGAACATTGTATGCTGAAAACTAATAAACACGAGCCCATTCAATAGCTCTGATATGGTTTGTTGGTAAAAAAAACTGAAACTGTGGAATTATCTGGTAAACTTTTTGTGCTGAGAGCCGTCTATATCATCAGATATCTCAATTCAATTAATCACAAAACTTAAAATCAGGGGGTGGGGGGTCACATGAAAGAAATAGTTTATCGAAATCGGTTGATTGTTGTTTTTATAATGACGAGTCTGATCATTGTCAGTTCTCTTCTGTTGGCTTATGCCATTCGCTTTGATTTTTCAATCCCCTCGAGTTATTGGCCACGAATTGCGGTTCTCATCCCTGCGGTACTGGTGATTAAGCTGGTAATTTTCTGGCAGTTTGGTTGTTTTAAAGGCTGGTGGCGCTATGTTTCGATGCCGGATCTGGTGCAGATTGTTAAAGCAAGCT
>JAOZOH010000156.1 GCA_029933365.1 Desulfuromusa sp.
AGTCTATGGATCAACATCTGATCCAACTCTGTAACAAAGGACTGATCTCAATGCGTGAAGCTAAACGGGTTTCCACATCAATGGATCTTGAACGTAAGCTGACTTTTACCTAATTTGTATTGATCCAGGCTTGATCTGACAACCGCTGTAGAGCCAGATCGCGTTTACGTTCTCTTAATGCTTTCAAAACTTACTACCTTTGCGAATGAACCAGATTTTTCGGCAATTCGTTCCCAAGAGTGAAATCCTGATTAATGAAATGACGCTTCGGTGCAATTTTTCCTAGATGTGGCAAAGCCCCCTCTCTGAACAACTTCCAAAACGGCTCAACCTTTTCGGTTCAGACTGGACCGTTTTCCATCGCATTGTGAACTACAAGCCATCATCTCCTGCTCCGTGTTTTTCATTACAGCCACACTTGTGATAATGTCATAAGAAAGCGAGGTGGCATGAAGCGTAGTGGAGTACAATACCATATTCCAGAAGGCATCAACGGCTTAGAACTACTGACATGCTCTGACGCCAACTATCATTTCTTACCTCATTTTCATGACTCTTACTGTATTTGGCTAAACACCAGCAGTGCAGAAACCTATACCTATAAAGGCAATTCCGGAATACTGCAAACTAGCGACATTGGAATTATTTCGCCGGGGGAAGTGCATTCCAACAGTGTTTTTGAATCCGAGTCGCGGCAGCTACTTACCTTTTATCTTGACACTGACCTCCTCCAAAAAGTTGCCGCCGAAAGAGCAGGAGAGTCTGATGCTTTGATGGAATTTCGCACCGATTTCCATCCAGACACCGAAGCCTACAGAAAATTGACCGCGCTCTGGCAAATTTTAGTAAACTCAAAATCCTCTTTGGAGCGAAAATCAACATTATATGAGGTCATTTCCTTACTGATAAATCGATACGCAAGTCATACTCAACGACAGTTAAATATTGGCAGAGAGCAAAAACGGACAGCTAGAGTTATTGAACAGTTTCATGACCGGTTAGATGAAGATCTCAGACTGGATGAACTAGCAGATTTAGTCGATTGCACCCCATATTACTTGATTCACTTTTTCAAGAAAACCATAGGATTGACTCCGCATGCCTATCTTTTACATTTGCGTTTAGAAAAAGCCAAGAACCTGTTGCGGCAAGGACAAAGCATAGTTGACACTGCATTTGCAACCGGTTTTGTCGACCAGAGTCATCTGACTCGCCATTTCAAAGTCAAGTTCGGCATTACCCCTGGCACTTACCGGGGTCAGATTTTGGGCAACTGATAATTTTAGGTCAATTTTGTACAAGACCGCCTCCTTCTAGAATTGTTATGACAGAGAAAAAAACTCGTCATTCTAAGGAGGAGTCTATGGATACTGGTCTGCGCAACCGAATACGTCAGTACTTCCGATATCATCTTCACTGTAGAGAGCTTTTAAATTTAAGTGAAAGTGAACGTAACGACCTTGCCATCAGTCGGGTCGATGCTGAACAACTTGCCGGAAGGTTTCAGACCCCCGGTTGTCACAAATTGTACAGGGGAGAACGAACAGATGTCTAAAGAGATAAAATTGATCGTTTCGTACGAGGATTCATTTGAGAAACTTGACATAAGAGTCGGCAGAGTCATTTCCGTTGAGCTTGAGTCAAAAACACATAAACCGACGTATAAAATGACCGTAGATTTTGGCAAATTTGGCAAACGAGATAGCTATGGCAGGTTCACTATGCATCCAGTGGAAGAGGTCAAGGACAGGCTTGTATTAGGAGTCTTGAACTTTGAATCACGTCAAATGGGACCTGTTACTTCCGAGGTATTAATCTTGGGTGTCCAATACCCAAAAGCTGAGAGCGGTGAGGCGACTTTTGTTTCACCGGTCGTCAATGCAAGGGTTGGAAGCAAATTGTTTTAATAGTCACAGAACTGAGGCCTTCCGCTTTAATGCTGATTTTTGGAAATGCAACTTTCTTCACAAAATTCATCATTTACCATTTTCAAGATTAGAGAATGCCTGTAGAACCTGAAAGATCCAAAAATACCTCGGCCAAGGAGTAGCATGGGCTTGAACTCTCCCGATTGTTGAAAACAATTGACCAATGAAGCCGGTCTTGTTATGCATAGGGCGCTCACGGAATTCACTGTTTTTGACTGTTGTCTCCCTACAAAATCAACGACCACATTGAAAGAGGTAACCATGATTTGCGCAGCTCACAACAACACCGTGACGGTTAAATACACTGGCAAACTCGCTGACGGAACAATCTTCGATGCGTCTCCTGAAGATAGTCCCATGTCATTCATTATTGGCAGGGAAGAGGTGATCAAAGGCTTTGAGGCGGCGGTCATCGGCATGTCCCAGGGAGAGATAAAAACTGTCGTCATCGAACCAGATCAGGCGTACGGGGAATCCAACCCTGCCCTGACCGAGGAGATTAACCGCGCTGACCTGCCTGAAAATATCGAACTGACCGAAGGTGGGCAACTGGAAGTTACTCAGGATGATGGCAGTATCTTGCTGTTTATGATCGATAAAGTCACTGAAGAGACTGTCACTCTTGATGCCAATCATCCATTGGCTGGCAAAGCGCTGACCTTTGTTATTGAGATGCTCGAAGTTGACACAGAGCCCCCCAAAGAACTTCCCCCAATTTTTGCCGGTGCATTGGCGGCAGGCTCGATTCACTGACTGTTTCTTTTCAGAGAATATGTAACAAATCAGCCCCAGTCTAATAGACTGGGGCTGATTTTATTTTAGGTGAATTACCACAAGACAAACACGCACAATTCAGTCTCGGTTGTGACATGGGTTCATCTTGATTGGTAGCTGCGTTCTCTATGTGAGCAAATATCCAATTAAAAGAGAGAATGCTACAACTCTTTTTCCCTGTTAATAAGAGCAACCACCCCATTATACATATCTTGAACACATTCAACCTCTGTCACGCCCAAACGCCTCCGATTGCTGATGTCAAAAATACCACCCTCACTTTCCGAGTGTTCACCGTGAATACCACGTATCTGCAGATGGTGCGAATCAGTAATAGTCTTAAAAGCAGGCATGTCCGAAGCCAATTTAGGGAGGCGGATATGGACGCTGGCTCGCATTGCTGTACCCAAATTACTCGGGCAACTGGTCAAATAGCCAAGTCGCGGATCAAACATATAAGAGACCGATTTTTCTATCTCGTTAACTGCGGTCATCAAACGGCTGAAAACAGCTTCAATGTCTCCGCCTTGCTGCATCGAAATAATCCGCAGCTGGTCTTCCTCGTTCACCCAGACGAGAAAGGTTTTCTCACGATTATGAAAAATCCCCCGCCCTTCCGGCCAGTCACGATTCAATCCGGCGGCATCTAGAAACCGATCCCCCGCTTTGAATAAAAAGTGATCAGCAATTAATTGATTTTGCACCGTTTCATCCATCCCCAACAGAGGATAATAAGTGCCAGCCAACTCGCCACTTAAACCTCGTAAAGATTGGGCAACCTCAGATTCAATTGATTTTCTCTGCTCTCGGGTGACTGCAGGTCCTAAGGGCATTTCGGCAACATTGCGCCCTACCCTGATTCGGGTTGAGAGGATGAATTGACCATCGGGGTCTGGATTAGGAGCAGAAAGCATATCCGGGCTCAGATCACTTCGATGTGTATCTGTGGCGGAAAAACCGTGATAATCGGCAATAATCGGGTCAAAAAGAGAGCCAAAAAGAGAGTAGGATTCGGCATCACCAGCGTAGACTCCAACGCTGCTGTCGGGATTAACGACACCCGATTTTATTGCTTGGGCAAAAGTGAAACCGTTATCAGTCACCTTGTTTTTTAATTTTTCAAACACCTGCTTTGACAAATGTCGGCATAGTAGTGAAGAACAATTTTGGTCAAATTCGGGAAAAGAGCTACTGTCCCATGTCACGATAGTTATGCCCCTTCCTTGTCAGTGTCAACTGTCTCATCAGACTCAGGTTGGCTAGCATCCGCCGATATTCTCGATTTTCTTTTGGCCTTATTTACCTGCCACAAGATTGCGAAAGTGATTATCAGGGTAAGAAAGACAAACAAAACGTCAGCAAAACGAATCGGTTCCATTGTTCCTCCAAGTTGGCGGATTCATGAATTTTGAAATCTAGTGAGCTTGATACATCAACTTACCATCGACAAGGGGCAATAGAAATAAAAAAAGGATGAAGCCGAAGCATCATCCCTTTGTCGTTACCCCTCAGGATAACCAGTTTCTGCCCAGAAACCGCCCTTTTCCGCAATCTCTGTGTCAATCTGCACATTTGTTTGTGCGGCGTAAAGTACTACGCCTCCGCTCAAATGCTTGATTTCCTTAACCTTGCAAAAAATTGCTGGTTTCCAAATCAGAAACTCATAATTCTGGCTGGGGCGCCAGGGATCGTCCACTTCGTCATCGACATCATGTCGATTCCTGCGTCGACTCCCCTACACTCGCTGACGCGGACATCCTGTCCGCTTTTCTGACATTAAGTCAGCGCTCGCTCCGCTTCGATCCCTTTCGAGATCAGTTTAAAATTCTGGCTGGGGCGCCAGGGATCGAACCTGGGAATGCCGGAATCAAAATCCGGTGCCTTACCGCTTGGCCACGCCCCAATAAATAAGATGGATTTTCTAGCAAAGTTAAACTATGCCGTCAAGCAAAAACGACCCTGCCACGGGAATCGAAGCAGGGTCGCTCAGGATCAGATTGATCAGAGAACAGACTTAATCGCCTCACACAGTCTGTCCATATTGTCAGGAGTCATCCCAGCGACATTGATGCGGCCAGAGCCAACAATATAGATGGAGTACTCCTCGCGCAAACGGTCGACCTGATCCTTGGTCAGACCCGAAAAACTGAACATGCCACGTTGGTCGATGATTGAGGAAAAATCTTGCGTTACCCCTTTATCCTTAAGGGTTTTGACAAACAGATGGCGCATGTCATTGATCCGACTGCGCATCGCGGCAACTTCTTCTATCCACTGGGCCTTAAGCTTCTGATCGCTCAGTATAACAGCCGCAATCTGACCACCGTGGGAAGGAGGGTTGGAATAATTATAGCGAATTCTCAGCTTAACCTGGCTCATCACCGTACTGGCCTGATTTTTATCATCGGCAATAACTGTCAATGCGCCGGTTCTTTCACGGTAAAGGCCAAAGTTCTTGGAAAAACTTGAGCAGACCAACATCTGTTTAACCTTCTTGGTCAACTCAAGTAAACCGGCCCGATCCTCCTCAATACCATTTGCCAGACCTTGATAAGCAAAGTCGACCAAAGGGAAAACGCCTTGTTCCGCAAGTAAGTCTCCAATCTTGGCCCATTGCTCAGGAGTGGGGTCGATACCGGTCGGGTTGTGGCAGCAACCATGCAGAAGGATTGTATCACCCTGTGGAATTTTTTTGATCGATTCATACATGGCGTCAAAATCGAGACCATTGGTCGCAGGATCACGGTAGGCATATTTTTTACACTCAAGACCAGCCGCAGTAAAAATCGTATTATGGTTAGCCCAGGTCGGATCACTCAACCAGATCTTTGACCCAGGATGCAAAAGGTGCAGATAATCACCAGCCACACGCAATGCACCTGTACCTCCTGGACATTGGGCGGTTGCCGCACGCTTACTTGCAATGATCTCGTGACCTTCGCCGAACAAAAGTTCCTGTACTTGTGCGCAGTAGACAGGTTCTCCGGTCATCGGCAGATAACCTTTAGAATCTTCCTGCTCAAGGATACGTCTCTCGGCCTCTTTCACCGTCTCAAGAACTGGTGTTTTTCCGCTCGCATCTTTATATACGCCAACGGAAAGATTGATTTTGTCGGGATTCGGATCCGCTTTGAATGTTTCAGTCAGGCCAAGAATAGGATCTGGTGGGGCAATTTTAACCTTCTCGAACATACCAGTTAACCTTTCATATATTTAGGGTTGATGGGTGTAACGCAAAGCAAAAAGGGAGTATAAGAGGCTAAGCAAAAAGTTACCGAGTTTGCTGCTTTCTTCTACCTCAAGCCACAGCCCTTGTCAAACCCATCAGGGTGAATTCGTCCTTACCTGCAAATTCAGCTATGCTACCGATGTAATCTT
>JAOZOH010000340.1 GCA_029933365.1 Desulfuromusa sp.
TGCTTGGAGCCCAACCTCTGGCTGTCACAACAGAAGAGGCAAGTCTGCTCCTGCTCCTCGGAGGGGTGGTTCTCCCTATCTCCTTCGCCCTGATTACCCTCAGTCCACGCTATCTGAGAGCTCCGGAAGTGAGCTTGATCCTGCTGCTTGAAACGGTTTTGGGACCGATCTGGGTCTGGTTGGTTCTAGGAGAAATGCCACACTCAAGAACTCTGATTGCCGGATTCCTGATTCTTGGAACCCTGCTGCTTCATACCAGTTTTTCGCTGCGAAAAACTAAACCCCTCACGGCCCCGCAAGTCAACTGTGAAGAAAAAGAACTTCGATAAGAGATATTGATAACATATCCAAAAGTTGATAATTTAGGCCCACAATATACAAACAAAATAATGCTGTTGCCAATCCTTTCTTCGTTTAGTTGCATACTGGGCAGCCATTAAACCCCATCTGTGACATCATATTGCAGGATGTTGTGACCCGCGATCGGAGTGCGCCACATTTGCTCGGATACAATGAACATAGCCCATCAGCGACACACTTATTGTAAATTGCCGTACGGCAGTGAGACGTTGTCTGCCCGTCACCATCATCATAGTTATTCGATTTCTGCCGGCAGGTACTACTGATCTGTTTGTTGCGCGCCTCTTCGCTAGACACACCTCCCGATGACCCCGTTTGTGCTGACTGATTTCCGGTGGCATTAGCCCACTGTTGCGTATTGCTCATCATTTTATTGTTTGTCAATACATCGGTCGAATAGTTGGTTAAAAATTCAGCCTTTTTTGCACTATCCAGAGGAGCGCTATTTGCAATCACGGCACCAGCTCCGATGGCCAGAGCTTTCCCGAACCACTCCCGGTTCTTGTTTTGTTTCTCCCTTTCCCTTCTTCTCTGTACATCAATTTGCGCCTGCCGTTCTGCGGCAACCCTTGCGGATGTTTTCCGTTCCTCCTCCTTTTTCAGCATGGCCAGCATCACCCGCTCTTCTTTGATGTTTTTTACCTGACGGGTATGCTCTTCGAGAAAGCCGATCAGACCGGGGGACAATCCCGCATCCAGCATGTATTGCTTCTGCTCTACAGTGAAAGAATCGGTATACTCAGCTTCGTTGCCACTGATCATTTCAATCAGTTCGTCCTCCTTGTCCCCCTGGGCTATTCGATCCGCAATTTCTTTGACCGACAACCCTTCGGAACCGATCAGAAAGGTTTTCAACTTGCCATCAGTGATATACTGCAGAGAATCTGGGTGCCGGCTCACATAGTCCTTTATTTCGGTAAATTCCCCACGGTTCAACTTAAACATAACCTGCTGCTTTTCTTTCCATTGTCTTATTTTGTCATAATTTTCCGTTGCCCACTTCAGGTAGGAATATGACTTCTCCTCGCCCATGACAAGCACAATGCGCCCGCTTATTTTTGCTTTTATGTCTTTATCATTCCTGGCGAATGCATCAAATGGGTATGCCCCGCCTTCTAATAATAGTTCCTGATTAGCACGAATCTTCCGCCAGGTCATAATGTGACTTATTATGACACGT
>JAOZOH010000157.1 GCA_029933365.1 Desulfuromusa sp.
TGAATATTCGCTAAAAATTGCAGGTCGGCGATTAGAAGAAGAATATATTCGTAAAGCCCTGGTCAAAACTAAAGGAAATCGCACCCAAGCTGCTGAGTTGTTGGAAGTCAGCTTACGTTCGCTGATGTATAAAATTAAAGAATATGAGATCGATTAGGCTTTAATGAAGCAATTAACACTTCCTGTTCTAAACCTTTTTTTTCGGTACAGATTATATCCCATAATAATTTTAGTGCGGGTTCGGGCAAATTGTCTCGTTTGGCTGCACAACTTAATTGCCGCTGATATAGATCACGATTACCGTAAGCCCGAAATAATTTTTCGATTCCCGCAGGAACAAAAAACTCTGCTCGGGAGCCCAACTGCTGCTTAAATTCACTCAGATAAATATTAATTCCGGAAAAATCGAAATCGCCGAAATGAACATAACGATTAGGTAAAGTTTGTAACCACTTAATCAAATCACCAGACTGCGGATAACGGCTGACAAACAGAATTCTGGCAAAAGAAAAGAGTCCTTGTTGCCGCTCGATATAGCGGAAATTTTCGCTATTTTCTACTCCGATGATAGTAATATCAATGGCAGGGACAAAATTCTCAAAATCGTAAATATAGGTAAATGTTCCGGGACAAGGTGAAACTTGAAAAGGAACCCCACCAAGCTTCGTATCCAGTGGCTGTACACAATTCACCAAAAAACCTTTGAATGAACGGATAGTTTTCATCTTGGAATTAGCAGCAACCCGAATGACATCGGAGCGTTGTAAATTATTTTCACCCAGTGCATCGATGAACTGTCCTAAATCAGCAATACCAAACTGGTTCACAAGGTAGCGTTGCGTCATTGTGATATCCCGACAATACACTGTCGTTCGAGTCCCAGAACTACGAAGAGAAAGAACCCCTTCTTCGACCATCCTCTCAATTTCCGTATATTTAAGCTGACTATGAGGGAAACTTTCACCCTGCATTAGTCGCAACAATTTCTTTGCCAGACTGGGAGATAGTTTCATTGTAACGACCGATTATTGGTCAAAATTCGGACAACCTTGGTAATGCCAAGATTGTCCTTGGAAACCTTGAATACATGCTTATAGTTCAACGCATTATTCTCTGTAGGAGAACCGTTAATCAGCATAATATTGCGGTCATTGGCAAATTTGATGATACCGCGAATATTGTTGGGGTGGAGTTTCCCAATCTCATCCATCATACAGTGCAGGCGAAAATCTCTGAAACGCTTAGAAGCCCCCTCTTTGAAAACATTCAGCAACATAATATTAACCATTGCCTTCACTAAAACATCCGTTCCATCAGAACCAACATGGGATAATTTTTCAACCCATCCGGTATCATTCTGATTTTCCTCAACCCGAAATTTCAGCTCAAAGGAATCCGCCAAAGCAATCGTCTCTCTTCTCGTTATTTCAATTTCCCGCATCAGCACGCGGAGAAGTTCAACTGCCTTCTGGTTGTTCTCTTCGTGCTGCTCAGTAGAGAAAAGACCTTGCATACCAAAATCTTGACCGTGCTTATCGTTAAACTCCTTAATCTGGCGCAAGACCACAAAAATAGTATTTGCACTCTCATCCAGTTTTAATTCGATACTGGTGATAGCGCCGACAAAGTTTTTCTCTTTAAAATCGCGATTAATTTTGTTGATAATTTTCTGAATATCACCGGCCTTTGAAACCAAACTCGTTGTTTCCTTACCCAATCCAACAATAATTTCAGCAAATCGTTCATTGGTTCGTTTTTCAAACTCGCTGATTTTATCCTCTTCCAAAAACTCGGTCAGATCCTGAGAAAAATCGAGATATTGCTGTGATGAAATAAAGCGGGTTTGAAACTTGAAAATGTTGTCGGGTGAGAAATAGGCGAGAAATTTATCAATCACTTCCCTTAACTCATTTTTACGCTGAACTTCAGTATAATAACTCTCATTGAGGACATCAATCATCTCCCGACAACTTGTTTCCCCCACCTGTGGTTCAAGATTTTCGGCAAACAACCCTTCTAATTGTGTAAAAACTTCCGAAAGTTTGAACTTGGCAAAAGCATCGGTGTCGGCTTCAATCTGCTTCAGTTCATTATTGTGCCGCTCGATGGTGGCCAGCAAGTCAGTTTTTTGTTGCTGATGCTGGCACGCCTTGTGTCCAAAATCATTACGTTTTTGTTCCCGCTCCCGTTCCAGTAATTGCTGGCGATTCTTGAACTCTTTCAGCCGGTCAAACAGCTCACGCTTATCTTGTTTATATTCAGCCACCAGATCTCGGTGTTCCTCGATAAATATCAACTCCAACTCGATTTCCCCAAGCTCTTGATCAATCTTCTGTAAACGCTGTGTGTCAGCTCCGTGGACATTTAACTCGGAATGTTTATCGGCAGTAATCTTCTGCTGCCGCTGTTTATATTCCCGCTGCTTTGTTGCAACAGCAAAATCTACCTCCTGTAACTTTTGCTGCTTGACTTCGTCCAGACTCGAAATCTTAAGGTCCCGCTCGCGTAACTTGGCTTTCAATTGCCGTTTAAGTTGATTCTCAAGTTTTTCAAGCTGTTGGTGTGCCACTAATTCAGCATCGGTCGTCGCTTCTAGTTCTGTTTGCAATTTTTCCAGGTGGTGTTGTTTGTCCTGCCGGGCTTTTTGTTCCCACTGATTAAGTGCCAGTTGTACCGCTTCACAGTAGTGGGGATTCTGTCCTATCTGGTAATCGAGTTCCCGGTTTGTTTGGCGTAATTCTCGTGATTTTGGTTGTAACCGCTGTCGCAGTTTCTGCAAATTGGTTTCTAATTCTTGGTGCAGAGAAGCTATTTTTGCTTGAGAATTGTCAACCTGTTGCTGCAAAAGGGTTCGTTGGTGTTGATAATCAGCTAACGACTTAACTTGGATTGCCTGTTGTGATAGATCAAGCTCCACTCCATAAAAACTTTTGTTACCATCAGATGTTTTTTGGGGTGACAAAGCTGTCTTGAACAACACCTCCTCAGCACAAACCTTGCCGATATGCTCCTCCCAACCCGGATGGTTTTTATTGAGCCAACCATAAAAACTGTTTTGGCTGTCTGCTAATTTGCGGTTGATATCTTCAATCTGGCGTTGGCATTCTTTTAGTTGTTGCTCGGTTTTTTCAATATCTCGTTGCTGACTTTCCCGTAGCGATTTCTCTTCCAGTTCCCCGCGCCGTTGCAACTCTTCCAGCTGTCTGCTATTTGTTTCTTTCTCCATTGTTGCCCGCTGGAGTTGTAGCTGTAACTTGCCAAGCTTATCTTTCTGCTGTTCAATTTCAACTGGATACCAGAATTGTTGCTTTGCCACTGCCCGTTTGTTTTTTAATTGATAGCATTGATGGGTCAACTCCTGATATTGCTGCCGGGCGCTTTCGACCTCAGTATGGTGCTGCTGACGAATCTCCTCCTGCAACTTCTCATACTGCGTTGTAATCTCGTCACGTTGCCCCCAAAAGGACTTTTCCACCATCAGCTTTTCTTGCTCTTTTATGTTGTAGTAACGTT
Source organism: Desulfuromusa sp. (assembly GCA_029933365.1). The sequence continues at coordinate 3,514 of JAOZOH010000157.1, forward strand.
GAAACTGATTTTCCAGTTCAACCAGAAGAGCCTCATATTTCTGGGAAATATCCTGAAACTGCCCGCTGAGAACATTTTTTTCTGCCAACAGATCTTCCCGCTGCTGGTTCAAACTGGTAATCTGTTCAACCCGCTGTAATATTTTCTGAATATTCAGTGTGGTATAGCGCTCCTGCTTTTTTTTGGCAGTTTTGAGTTTATCCGTTAAAATCGCCAATTCAGAGGCATATTTTCCATCTCGTCTCTTGAAAGACGCATCCTCCTTGCTAATTTGGGCAAGGACCCGTTGCAACGCTTGTTTTTCTGCAATCAATGCTTCCATTATCTGCGGTTCTTGCTCTTCCAGCTTCAATAACGTACTGCGCAACGCAATGACAAATCCTCGCCGTTTGCGCTGAAGGTGGTTGATTGCCACGTAGAGATTCGCCGCAGTTTGTGCCTGTTTTACCACTGCAGTTTTACGAAATTGCCGAATATCATTGAGCTGCGTCTCAAAATCCTGCAAATGATGGGCGTAGGTCTGTAGGTCAATTTGCAGTTCTTCCTCTCCCATAGAATCGATAATGGTCTGTTTGATAAACTCAGCATCAAGTTTCGAGTTGAGAAAAACATTCTGAATCGTCAACGGAATTTTTGCGTACTGGCGGCTTTCCAACAATGCATAACGTTGAAACTCTTTTTTCCCCTGATTGTTGCCATACAAAATATCGCGATATTCCTCATAAGCCTTGATCCGCCGACTATAAAAAATATTGTTTGCATCGAGAACTGCTCGTATTTTATCCCACGCCTCAAAAGCCTTGCCATCAGCATCAATAAACAGCTCCTGTCGATAGGGAGCATCGATAAAATAAAAGCAAACCCGATTTTGGACCTTGAAAGTCAAAATGGTAAAAGCACCTGTTTCCCGTTGTACCTCATAGATGATATATGAATTTTGGTAGGGGAAATACCACTGGGCAAAACTTCTGCTGGTTGGCCCCAAAGGAACTCCCAGCTTCAAAGAATTGGCATTGTAGAAAAATAGAATCGCCCGCAATAAAGTGCTTTTCCCCACCCCTTGCGTCCCGATAAAATGGATATTTCCATTCAAATCAAGTTCGGCATATTTGACTGTTGCGCTATTGATAAAACAGATTTTATTCAGGTATCTCATTTTGTATGTCTTCGGGAATATGGATGCTCATGATTAAATTTTCCAGGTAGCTGAAAGATGCCAACACTTTATAGGAATGGATCACCTCATTTTCCAATTCAGCAAATCCTTCTCGACAAAGAATCTCTATCAATTTTTGAATCGCAACGTCATACCGTTCATCTTTGGTATAACGCTTCAATCCGGCTAATTTACTTTTGAGCATCACATCAACATTGAGTTTGACTAAAATTTCAGCAGGGGTAAAACGGGTGCCGGGGCCAAATGCATTATCGTGCGCCTTAAAAAAATCTAGAATATCAATCCACTTATATGCACTCTCTATTTTTCGTTCTAGATCGACTCGGCTTTCTGGCCGGGAAAAATAAAAATATTCATCGCCACGTTCCAGTGTAAAGTTGATTTCATTGAAATAGCGGCATAGTTCGACAAAATTATCTTCAATCACTCCAAACAACTTGCGAACCTGCTCAACAGAACTGTTCGAGCTGATAAACTGTCCCTTGCTCAGTATTTCAAAAATTTCAGCGGTTTGTTTTGTTATTGCCATAAAAAACCTTTGTTCCCTACAATCACTTGGGATAAACCAATGCATATTCCAGATCTGCGTGCTGACCATAAGAATCACTGACAGTAAATTCATCCTCGTAGAGAGAAATCAATTGGCAGTACAGAGTGACAATTTCGTCAAAGGTGACCTTTTTAGGATATTGGTAGTGCTGTAAGAAGTGAAACAGATGATCTCCCGAGGCAGAGAAACTGTTCCTTATCTCTTCAGGATCAATATACACCTCATACACTGCTTCTGATTGTAAATAATCAGCAGAAATATTATCTGCCAGTGATTGTGATGGCTTTATATCTGTTTTTTGTTTGCGACTGATTTTCACCAATAAGCGATAAACTCGATCTTCCTGAAGCAAATCCAGAGACAGCTTTATCCGTCCAGGTCGTTGTGGATCGAAAAAGAGATCACGGCAACCTGCCATGACCTCTAGAAAATCAGTACGCTCTTTTAGCTCAAACTGATCCTTGAGATATTTGATGTGGCGGATTTTTTCCAATAACCGACTCTGGTATTTCACTTGATTAAGAAAATCAATAATTTGCTTCTGGGTTTCAATCAGATTGTGATGCGCCTCGTTAAGTTGCAGCCGTAAGCGATTCACAACCCGTCCAAATTCCTCATCGGGGGCAATTTTGAAAAAGGTGAGTTCTTCGCCATCAAGTAACTTCTGAGTCTGGTGAATAAGGGAGCTGATATCCTGTCGTTTCTGATCGTAGTCTTCGAGTTTGCTTATTTTTATTTTATAGGTGGGTTCGGTTTTGAAGGTATTTTCAATATTACGGTTCAGATCAACAATATTCCGTAGCGTCATCA
>JAOZOH010000158.1 GCA_029933365.1 Desulfuromusa sp.
GTCTCTTCGCTGACCATACTTTTACTTTTGACCGCCAGCTTCGCCCCTTTTTTCTTTGCCAACTCGGTAATGTAGCGATTGGCATCTTCAGCTGTTTTAGCCTGATAAACAATGGTTCCTGCAGCTTCTGCATTAGTTATAAATTGTTGGAGTAATTCTGTATGGTTTTCCCGCACTCCAGTTTTCATTGTCGCAATATTACCGCGCAACGACTCAAAATCATGCCCGGCAAAAGCTTTTTCACGGGAGATCAGAAAAGCATCACCAAATTGATGGAGAGCATCCTGCAATTTTGGGGTTGCGAGAGCTTGATCAATCCGCTGGCGGTAATCTTTACTGCGCTGCTGTTTATTCATTGAATTATCCTTTTAAAAGACAGGCTTGAGGATAAAGGATACAGGTTCAAGGGATAAACCTGAAACCTGTATCCTTAAACCTTGAACCTATCCCCATTACATCTCCATAAAATCATCAGAAAGACCGGGAACCAGCAGAATGAACAATTCCTTCGGCCCGTGCACACCAATGGTCAAAACCCGCTCAATATCGGCGGTTCGGCTCGGACCGGTCACGTAAGCAATGTAATTACGAGAATCCCGCTGATGCATTTGTCGTAGCGGCATCACTGCTTCCATTCCATCGGCAACAATCTTGCCGGGATCGAGCAAGGCAAACTGTTTTGGCGGTAAAGTCGTGGTTAGACGGATATCCTCAGCAGTGCTTTCAAGAACCAAAGTTCCAGTATCGGCAATGGCAAAATTCACCCCGGTGATTCCCCCTTCTGCCGCCTCTGCAACTGTACGGAAGTTGTCGACCTCGGTTAATACTCCAGCTTTTTTTAAAGCTGATTTCAATTTAAAGCGGGCTCCGGAAGGAAAGGATGGAACCAGCAGAGAACCTTCAATTTTCTCAGAGATATAATCAGCTGCCGCAGAGATTGAATCGACTGAAATAACTTCAGCACCAACATTAATAGCTGCTTCAGAAAATTGATCTACAAGTTGAGCTCTTGGCATGGCAGATTCCTTTTTCTATTTAATTGGTCTTACCATTTATCCTATATGACCAAAATTCAAATGTCAATTTATAAAATAACATTGTTCTGCGACGATAACATGATAAAATTATCGATCAATTATGCTCTTTTTGATTTATTTATGGATCAGGTGAAATATCTTTGATTTCAGTTATTTATTTCAATAAATAGTTTTTTGATTCAGATATGAATCGATATGATAGATTTTTTTGGCTGACATAAACAAACAAGACCTTGAATATAAAACGTTTTTATACTTTGGAACAGTCCTTGCTTTTAATGAACAATATATTTCCCCCACCATAGGAGAATCACAATGGAAAATGTCTTTATCGTATCTGCACTACGTACCCCTTTTGGCTCGTTCGGTGGCGCACTGGCTGATATCTCAGCACCAGATCTAGCCTCTCAAATCATCAGTGAACTTGTGCAACGTTCTGCTCTTCCAAAGGAACTGATCAATGAAGTGGTTATTGGCCAGGTTCTCCAGGGTGGGGCAGCCCAAGCTCCAGCTCGCCAAGCCATGCGCATGGCGGGATTGCCCGACAGTACCCATGCCATGACCATCAATAAAGTCTGCGGCAGTGGCTTAAAGGCAATCATGCTCGCCGCCGATTCAATCCTGCTGGGAAATTCACAGATTGTTATTGCCGGTGGCATGGAAAATATGTCTCAGGCTCCCTATGCCCTGCCAAAAGCGCGCTTTGGACAACGCCTGGGTAATGGCGAAATAGTTGACCTGCTCATCTATGATGCCTTGCTTGATCCCTATTCAAAACGGCATATGGGTGAGATCACCGAAGATTGGGTGGTCAAACAGGGGTTGTCCCGCGAAGAGCAGGACAGCTTTGCGGCGCGTTCATACACACTATCTCAGGCTGCAGTAAAAAATGGAACCTTTGCAGATGAACTAATCTCCGTTGTCAAAAAATCCCGCAAGGGGGATGTGACCATTACCGAAGATGAAGAACCGTTCCGCGGCAGCGTTGCTAAGCTACCTGGCTTACGCCCTGCTTTCAGCAAAACCGGGACGATCACTGCCGGCAACGCCTCAACCATCAATGACGGTGCGGGATTGGCTCTATTGGCGGGAGAAGCAGCCGTCACCAAACACAACCTGAAACCAATTGCCAGAATGGTCGCCAGCGCCACCAACAGTATCCATCCCGATCTGTTTGCTGAAGCCCCGGTTGATGCCATCCGCAAATGCTGTGCAAAAGCCAATCTAAAGCTGAGCGATATCGGCCTGTTCGAAATCAACGAGGCTTTCGCTGCGGTTCCCTTGGTTGCCATTAAACAACTTGATCTGAATCCAGAGATTGTCAATGTCAATGGTGGTGCTGTATCTATCGGTCACCCCGTTGGTGCCAGCGGTGGACGTCTGGTTGCCACCCTGCTGCGCGAAATGAAAGTCCGTAACGTTAAATATGGCTTGGCAACCCTCTGTATTGGGGGCGGTGAAGCCGTTGCTGCTATTTTTGAACTGGTTTAGAAGAGTCAAAGACTTTAACGGAGAGGTAGTGAGAGACAAAGAAAGTTGAAGGCAAAAATCAACTTTAGAATTTAAAGGAATTACTTTTATTTTCTTGACAGAAACAGACAGGCTATCTAGTCTTCTCAATTAAATGGTCTTACCATTTAATTGAACGCGCCTTTTATCAGAGAAAACAAAGGGTTTCATATGATCGCTAAAAATATTTTAGACAAACTGACGCAAAAACTGGGAAAAGAAAATGTCGTCTTTGAGGAAGAAGATCTTCTGGTTCTCGGTTATGACGCCACCCCGGGGTTACATCATGCCCCTGATGTTGTTGTTTACCCAACCAGCACGGAGGCAGTTCAGGACGCTCTGCAGATTGCCCGCGAAGAAGGTCTGCCAATCACCCCACGCGGGAGTGGTAGCGGCTTATCTGGTGGCAGTATTCCTATTAAAGGGGGAATGGTTCTCTGCCTGAACCGGATGAATAAAATTTTAGAGATTGACGAAGAGAACCTCACGGTCACAGCGCAAGCAGGAGTGATCACCTTAGATCTGGCCAATGCTGTTTTAAAAAAAGGTTTATATTATCCCCCAGACCCAGCATCACAGCAAATTTCCACCATCGGCGGCAATGTCATGGAAGATGCTGGCGGGTTACGCTGCCTCAAATACGGGGTCACTGGTGATTACGTCATGGCTCTGAAATGTGTTCTCCCGGATGGCACCATCATTACCACAGGCGGGAAGAGTGTCAAAGATGTTGCCGGCTATTCATTCAAGGACCTTTTGATCAGCAGCGAAGGAACCCTTGCCATCATTACCGAGGTAACATTTCGCCTGATCCCTCCACCGCAAACAAGTCAAACAATGCTGGCTTATTTTGACGATATTAAAACTGCTGGCAAAGCCGTGTCCGAAATTATTGCAGCAAAAATTATCCCCTCAACCATGGAGATTATGGACAAAACCACCATCAACTGTGTTGAAGACTACGTCAAGATTGGGCTGCCACGTGAAACGGCCGCACTATTGTTGATTGAGGTTGATGGTCACCCCGCTGTCGTTGAGGAGGAGAGTGCCGGAGTACAAAAGGTTCTCAAGCAAGTTAAAGCGACCGAGATACATATTGCTGCCAACGAAGAGGAAGCGCTTGGGCTGGCCACGGCACGCCGCATGGCTCTTTCTGCCATGGCCCGGGTTTCACCTTCAACCCTCATGGAAGATGCGACCGTTCCCCGCTCTTACATGGCGCAAACTTTTGCTGAGGTTGAAAGACTGGCAACAAAATATGATCTGACCGTTGGCACTTTTGGCCATGCCGGTGATGGCAACCTCCACCCTACAGTTCTCTGTGATGAGCGTGATGCTGACCAGATGAAACGGGCCCATGCCTTTTTTGATGACCTCTACACAAAAGTCCTTGAGTGGGGCGGTACCGTTTCAGGGGAACATGGCATTGGCATTGCTAAAAGAGATTATCTGGCCCGTCAGGTTGGTCCGGGAGGAGTTGCAGTGATGAAACGGATCAAGCACGCTTTTGATCCGGATGGAATTCTCAATCCTGGTAAAATATTTTTTGATTGATTAAATCAACCCTTCTCCCTGAGGGAGAAGGTGGCCAAAGGCCGGATGAGGGGAAACAGACTTGATAATGCCCCCTCACCTGTACAAACAGGAACTAAGTTATATGAAAAACACGGAAAAACTGGGCAATTTCACCCCTAATGATGCCCCTAAATATGAAGATATCCTGCAATGTATGCGCTGTGGTTTCTGTCTTCCAACCTGTCCAACGTTCTCTTTAACCGGCAGGGAACGCTCCAGCCCACGTGGTCGAGTTGCTCTGGCTCGGGCAGTTGCTGAAGGAAAATTGGAATTTAATCAGGCAATGAAAGAGGAAGCCTTTTTCTGCCTTGATTGTCGCGCCTGCACCACGGCATGTCCATCAGGGGTTCAAGCAGGCAGTCTCATGGAAATGTGCCGTGCGCAGGTCAGTCAACAGCAACCGCTGCCAAAATGGCAAGCTGGTTTCCGGGATTTTGTCCTGAAGAAAATGTTACCAAATCCGGACTTACTGGAAACATCGATGCTCCCAGCCCGCCTTTACCAGAAGCTGGGTATTCAATGGCTGGTGCGCCACAGCAAACTGCTGAAACTTGGACCTAAATGGATCGATAAAGCCGAAGGAATGATGCCTGAACTGCATCAACCCTTACGCCAACAACTGCCGGAACTCAGTCCTGCCAAAGGAGAAAAACGTGGTACGGTTGCCTTTTTCCTCGGCTGCGTAATGACCCTGATGTATTCCGAAGTCTCTCGCCAAACGGTTAAAGTTCTCAACCATCAGGGCTTTGATGTCATCACCCCAAAAACCCAGAAATGTTGCGGAGCACCTCACCTGACTGAGGGAGACCCGGAAACGGCCAGAAAGCTAGCAAGTCATAATCTGGATGTTTTTCTTGATCTCGATGTTGATGCCATTGTCACCGATTGTGCTGGTTGTGGTGCTGCGCTCAAAGAATATGAAGAACTCCTCGCTGATCGAGAAGATCATCAGCGTTTACAACTATTTCACAGTAAAATCAAAGATATCAGTGAATTTCTTATTGAAGTTGGCATCCATACTGAGGAGTTAAAACCGGTCAATAAAGTTGTCACCTACCACGAGCCTTGCCACCTTTGTCATGCCCAGGGGATCAGCAAACAACCACGTGAAGTGCTCAAATCAATTCCTGGGGTAGAATTCCGCGAAATGAAAGAAGCTAACTGGTGTTGTGGCTCTGCAGCAACTTTCAGCCTGAAGTTCACTGAGGCCAGCCAGAAGATTCTTGACCGCAAACTGGACAATGTTCAAAACACCGAAGCAGAGGTTCTGATAACCTCAAATCCAGGTTGTCACCTACAATTGGATTGGGGATTACGCGAAGCTGAAATGCCACAACCGGTACTCCACTTGAGCGAACTGCTGGGAGAAGCGACACCGGATGAGTGATCGAACAAAGCTATCGATCCTATGGTTTTCTAGACACTCTTAATTATTCATCTCAGCATCGGAATTCATCTTACTTTTTCGCAAGGCTTTGTTACTCAGGGCATAGAAGCCAGTCAGTAGATAGATAACACTGCCAATAACATAGATCATACGAACAGAGATAAAATCAGAGAGCCAGGCAAAGAAAATACCGGCAAACATAAACATAGCACTGCGTAACATCTCCCGTGTTGCATAAACCCGCCCTAATTGCCTTGGTGCAACCGTGCTCTGCAGTAGAGAATCCTGCGCAACATCGCGAATGGCAAATGGTGGGCCAAACACAAAGGCCCACGTCACCGCCATCCAGACCGTCTGACTGCTGGCATAGGCAAGTGTAAACAGACCAGCAGCAAAAGCATTTAGAACGATGACACGCCCCGTATAACGGTGCAGCCAATCACCAATCGCCAGCGCAAAAAGAGAACCCAGGATCATACCGGCAAAATAACCCGTCGCCTGATAACCCCAATCGGCGGCATCACCCTGCAGTGCCT
>JAOZOH010000341.1 GCA_029933365.1 Desulfuromusa sp.
AGTTTTCCCCTGGTGGGTCATGCAAGTTTGCGTTGCTGCCGGTTATCAAAACCGTTCAGCTTCGACCAATGGGAAATGATTTGCAGTGGATTAACATAGGCACGGTATTATGAAGGTAGTGAGCCAGGGGAATATGGAACCATATTGGACAATATGATCAAAATCGACCGGCCACCAAAGAAGCGTCAACCAAGAGGACTGCCAATCCTGCATGAGGACAAGGATATCATTGTGGTGGTAAAACCGGCTGGACTGTTGACCATTGGCACTGATCGGGAAAAGTCGAGAACGGCCCACTATCTGCTCAATGATTATGTCCGCAAAGGTAATCCAAAATCACGCAATAGGGTCTATGTGGTCCATCGCCTGGATAAGGACACGTCTGGAGTCCTTGTTTTTTCCAAAAGCGAACAGACTAAAAAATTCTTGCAGGAAAATTGGGAGAATACCGAAAAACACTACCTGGCCATTGTTCACGGCCGACTGGCGGACAAAGAAGGAACAATCTCCTCCTATCTGGTCGAGAATAAAGCCCAGAGGGTTTACTCAACCCGTGATGCGGCTAAGGGGAAGCTCTCTCATACGGCCTACAAAGTGTCGGAAGAGTCAAAAAGCTTCAGCTTGGTTGATATTCATCTTCTCACTGGCCGCAAGCACCAGATTCGTGTACACTTTGCGGAAAAAGGGCATCCCGTCGCCGGTGACAGGAAATACGAGAATAAGGCCAGCGGTTCAAAACGGCTCGCCCTCCATGCCCGTTCAATTTCTCTCACCCATCCCTTTAGCCATAAGCTAATGACCTTTGACACGGGGATACCGGATGATTTTATCCGACTATTCCGTCAGCTGTAGTTGAGGAATATGGAGTATCGGGGACATCACAGAATGGCGCTAGTTTAAAAGTAGATACCAGCAAAACCGGGACTGTCCCCGCATTTCATTGCTTGAACTAGCGCCATTCGGGGACGCCATATCTCATCTCTGGTTTTTAGGAATCCCATACCGGGATCAATCCATATCCAAAAGGGTAAGTGCAGGATACTTTATGCTTGCCGGGCCTCTAGCGCCGCCTCGATGGCTTTCTGAATTGCGTCATCAAAGCAGGCAAAGATCACTTTTCCCAAGGTTTTGTTGTTATCCAGAAAAGTCACTACTTCGTTAACCGCAATCTGTGCTGCCTGAACGATGGGAAAATGGTAGACACCGCAGCTGATCGCTGGAAAAGCGATCGAGCGGACTTTATTTACTACTGCCAGCTCCAAACTGCGGCGATAGCAACCGGCAAGTAATTCCGGTTCATTTCGGTTGCCTCCATGCCAAACTGGGCCGACAGTATGGATGACGTATTTTGCCGGCAGATTGTAGCCTTTAGTGATCTTGGCTGAGCCGGTTGGACAGCCCCCCAGAGTAGCACACTCCTGCAACAGCTCAGGTCCAGCAGCCCGGTGGATCGCTCCATCCACCCCACCGCCTCCTGCCAGGCGACTGTTAGCTGCATTGACGATAGCATCGACCTGCAGTTTGGTGATATCTT
>JAOZOH010000004.1 GCA_029933365.1 Desulfuromusa sp.
ACCACAGCTGAAATAGATGGTGCTTACGCACCACGCGCCCTGCCGGGCGCACCATCAAAAAAAGCCATGGACTTTGGTGTCCATGGCTTCAGGCTTAGTATGATGATACTCCTGTGCAGTTCACCTTAACGGTGATGGACAATTCTCAGGCTGATAGTTGCCGCCTGAATCGCTTGAGTTGCCGCTGCTGCATGTTTAAACATGTATAAACCCTCTGTTTAAAAATTATTGACGCCTAATTATCATAGAATTGATAATCTTGTCAATTTATTTACCAAATTTTATAACACCAACTACAAACACACCATCAACAAACTCAACGTGACAACACTCGCCAAAGTTGATACGACAACGACAGATGTGACAAACTCGGGAACAATATCGTTCTCCTTCGCAATAATTGAGACCAGAATCGCAACGGGCATTGCTGCCTGCAACACCCCAGCAGCACTTTCAACCTGATTCAAACCAAAAGGCCCAACAATCAACAAGGCCAGTAATGGAGTCAGAATCAATCTGATCCCGGAGCCCAGGAGGACATCAGGTGTCAGATGAACTCTACCCTGCTCAAACAACTGCAATCCAAGAGCAAACAGCATCACCGGAATCATAGCATCGGCCAGCAAACCAATCATCCGCTCCAGCATCAGTGGAACTTGCAATCCTCCCGCTGACACCATGACCGCTGGTACGGTCGCCCAGAGTGCTGGAGTCCGTATAACTTTCCATATTGCACCACGCCCTCCACCATGAGCCCAACCTGCAGCCCCGACACAAATGATAAAAGCACTGATTGATATAGCCACAAAGTAGATCGTTGCAGGCGGGATAGATACATCACCAAGACGGAAACGGATCACTGCTAATCCATAATTACCAACATTCCCGAATGCCGCAATCATGATAAAGGCGGCTATCATTTCTTTTGATCGACCTAAAAAATAACCGATTCCGCCAGCAATACCAACAGCTAGAAGATGAGTCAGAATAATAAACAAAAGCATCCGGGAGACACTTGTCAATGGAACTTCGGCCAGGCTGATCGATTGAAAAATAAAAGCTGGAACAAATATATAATATGCTGCCCGGGTCAATGTCCTGGCTTGAAGCTCCAAACGTTTCCCAAACAGGGCACCAAGAAGAATAATCCCGAAAACCGGAAGAATAACGTTGAGTAAAATAAAAAAGAGTTCGGCCATAATACGTCCGCAAAAGGGATAAAACTATTTCAACAGTTGATAAAATCGCATACTAACTGCTTTCTTCTGCGCTACAAAACAAAAAAAGGCTCCCGACAAATGAATGTCGGAAGCCTTTTTAGATCAGCTGTAATAAACCAGCTTATTTATCACCATCAAATTCCATTGCAGCCAGTTTTTTATACATATCGTAGCGCTCAGCAGTAATCTTATCCGCTTCACCCATCAGGCTTACAGAAGCTTCAGGATTAATTTTCTTCAGAACCTTGTAGCGGTTCTGCTTGAGGGCATAATCTGAGAAGGAGATAGTTGGGTCCTTGCTCTCCAGCTGCAGCGGATTTTTACCCTCAGCCGCACGACGTGGATCGTAGCGGAATAACTGCCAGTGACCAGAAGCAACAGCTTGTTTACACCCTTCAACAGCACTGGCCATATCAATACCATGAGCAATACAGTGAGTGTATGCAATAATCAAAGATGGACCATCGTAGGCATCAGCTTCAATAAATGCCTTAACAGCTTGAGCCGGGTTTGCCAGAGAGACCTTGGCAACATAAATATTACCATAGGACATGGCGATCATCCCCAGATCCTTTTTCGGCTGAGTTTTACCACCAGCTGCAAACTGGGCAACAGCTCCCATCGGAGTCGCCTTGGATGCCTGTCCACCGGTATTGGAATAGACCTCAGTATCCAGAACCAGCACATTGACATTCTCACCAGAGGCGAGAACATGATCCAGACCACCGTAACCGATATCATATGCCCAGCCGTCACCACCATGGATCCAGACTGATTTATTTACCAGATAGTGGATATTGACCAGAATGAGTTTGGCTGTTTCATCAGAGCATTTTTCAATAATCGTCTGAAGCTCAGTAACACGGCCGCGCTGCTCCTCAATCGCTTCCTGACTATCCTGTGCTGCATCCAGAATCTGCCGCTTTAAATCGGCAGTTCCCTTACAGGCGGCACAATCACAAGCGATATTTTTCTCCAGCAGTTCTCTAACATAAGCACTGGTTTTATCAACTGCCAGACGCATACCGTAACCAAATTCGGCATTATCCTCAAACAGCGAGTTACTCCACGCCGGGCCAAGACCATCTTTACGTGTGGTCCATGGAGTTGTTGGCAAGTTACCACCATAAATTGAGGAACAACCGGTCGCATTGGCAACCAGCATCCGGTCACCAAACAGCTGTGAACAGAGTTTGACAAATGGAGTCTCACCACAACCAGCACAAGCACCCGAGAATTCAAACATCGGCGGCAGTAACTGACTCCCCTTGAGAGTCGCCCGATTGATCAGTGCCGGATCAGTGTCAGGCAAATTAAGGAAAAACTCAAAGTTTGCTGCTTCAGCTTCACGCAATGGCGGCTGGAAAGTCATATTGATAGCTTTGCGACCCTCTTCTGCCTTGTTCTTCGCCGGACAGTTATAAACACAGGCACCACAACCGGTACAATCCTCAGGAGCAACTTGCAAGGTATAGAGCTTACCCTCCATCCCTTTACCCATCGGTGCACAGGATTGGAAAGTTTCTGGAGCGCCATCCAGTTCTTTTTCATCATAGATCTTCGCCCGGATGACACCATGCGGACAAACAAAGGAGCAGATACCGCACTGAATACAGACATTTTTGTCCCAAACCGGGATATTAACAGCAATATTTCGTTTTTCAACAGCAGCTGTTCCAGTAGGGAAAGTTCCATCAACCGGCATCGCAGAAAGAGGCAATTCATGGCCAAAACCATCAATAATCGGACCAAGGGTTTTCTTGACGGTATCACTGTAGCCATCCCACTGACCGCTCTTCATTTCAATGGTACTATCAGCTGTGGTCGGCACGGTCACTTCAGCAATGTTGACCAAACCTTCATCAACCGCCTGCTTGTTCATGTTGACAACTTTTTCACCCGCTTTGCCATATGACTTAACAACAGCATCCTTGATCTGCTTGATCGCCTCATCCTCTGGGATGATTCCAGAAATTTTGAAAAATGCGGTCTGCATAATCACATTAATACGAGGACCGAGACCGATTTTTTCACCCAAAGAGATTCCATCAATAACGTAAAATTTCAGTTTTTTATTGATAATCTGCTGTTGAACCAATTGTGGTAGATGTGCCCAGACTTCATCTTTGTTAAAAGCGGCATTAAGAAGGAAAGTTGCCCCCTTTTTGGCACTTTTCAGCATGTCGTATTTGTCGAGGAAGGCAAAATTGTGACAGGCGACAAAGTCAGCTTTGGAAATCAGATAGGTTTTCTTGATCTCTTCCTTACCAAAGCGTAAATGTGACGTCGTCATGCTACCCGCTTTTTTCGAATCATAAACGAAGTAAGCTTGAACATTATTGTCAGTAGATGCACCAATAATCTTGATTGAATTCTTGTTGGCACCAACTGTACCATCGGAACCCAAACCAAAGAACATCGCGGAATAACCATCAAAAGGCACTTCGAAATCGGGATCAAACTCAAGGCTTTGTTGCAGAACATCGTCCTCAAAACCGATGATGAAATGATTTTTCGGCTTAGCTGCGGAAAGGTTGTCCAGAACCCCCTTACACATTCCGGCATTGAATTCAAAAGAACCAAGACCGTAACGACCACCAACAATATTCGGATAGCCAGAGAAACTGGTCAACTTCTCGGCCATACCTTCACCGATCGCAGTACGCACTACCTGGTAGAGTGGCTCACCGATGGAGCCCGGTTCTTTGGTCCGATCGAGAACCGAAATTTGTTTCACTGAAGCCGGAACGGCCTTGCAGAATTGCTCAATCGGGAAAGGGAGAAACAGACGAATCTTGATCAGACCAACTTTTTCACCTTGGCTAACCAGGTAATTAACCGTCTCTTCCATCGCTTCACAACCAGAACCCATCATCACTACGATACGCTCAGCATCGGGCGCACCAACATAATCAACCAGATTGTATTGACGGCCGACAATTTTAGCGAATTTATCCATCTCTTCCTGAACCTGTTCAGTAAGATCTGTATAGAAGGGATTAACCGTCTCACGACCCTGGAAGTATACATCAGGATTTTGAGCACTGCCACGCAGTTTCGGAGCATCGGGAGAGAGAGCCCGCTGACGATGAGCAGTCACCAGATCCTCATCAATCATCTGGCGCATATCGTCCATAGACAGCTCTTCAATTTTCTGCACTTCTGATGAAGTCCGGAAACCGTCAAAGAAATGGAGGAAAGGGACCCGGGACTTCAATGTAGAAGACTGTGCAATCATAGCAAAGTCCATGACTTCCTGCGGGCTATTGGAACAAAGCTGTGCCCAACCGGTCGAGCGACACGCCATAACGTCAGAGTGATCACCAAAAATTGATAATGCCTGAGCAGCAATAGCCCGAGCCGATACATGAAAGACTGTCGGGGTCAATTCACCGGCAATTTTGAACATGTTAGGAATCATCAGTAGCAGCCCCTGAGATGCGGTGAAAGTCGTAGTCAACGCACCAGCTTGCAATGCCCCGTGAACAGTACCGGCGGCACCACCTTCAGACTGCAACTCAACAACCTTGGGAACCGTTCCCCAAATATTTTTTTCACCAACCGCACTTTTTGCGTCAGAAATCTCACCCATGACCGATGAAGGGGTGATTGGGTAGATAGCAATAACCTCGTTGGTTGCATGTGCCACATGCGCCGCAGCCGAGTTACCATCAATATTAACCATCTTCCGAGACATACATACCTCCTTAAGTAGTAGAACAAAGTGTTAGTATTAACGAAACGAACAAGCAGTTTTTTATCAACCCACAAACGAAACTAAGATGTTTCTCAATCAGAACTCCCGACGACCGGCAACAGCCTGCTGTACGGTTCCTGCATCAACATATTCCAGATCGCTTCCAGAAGGGATCCCATGTGCCAAACGAGTCACCCGGATCTCTTTATCCTTACAAAGTCTGGCCAGATATAGCGCAGTGGCCTCACCCTCAACCGTAAAATTGGTGGCCAGGATAATTTCTTCGATCGGTTCCTGCTCCAAACGTTGCAATAATTGCGGAATCTTTAGATCATCTGGACCGACACCATCCAGCGGCGAAAGAGCTCCATGGAGGACATGATAAAGCCCCGCATAAGAGTGGCTGCGCTCAATCGCTAATAGATCCTGTGGTTCCTGAACAATACAGAGACGCTGATTTTCACGGAGCGGATTGCGACAGATCTGACACAATTCTTCTTCGGCAATATGAAAACAACGTTGGCAGAAACGCACTTTGCGGCGCATTTCTAAGAGAGCTTCGGCCAAAGACTCAACATCCTGCTCTGAAGTACGCAAAAGGTGAAAAGCCAAACGGGCTGCCGTCTTACTGCCAACTCCCGGAAGCTTACCTAGCTCAGCTTCTAATCGGGCAAAAGATGGGAGTGAGGCTAGCATTAAATCTCTCCTGGTTCCAATGGCTTAGGCCAGCAGTACAAATATTTTAAGAGATACTAAAGGTGGGCAATTTCACCCGAAAATTCTTTGGTCTATTGGTCAGACCAAAGAAAACTTTACCATGTTTTGAAGAGAAATTTCAACCCTAAATCTTCAGCATCGAGGCAAAATTTGGCCGTGCTAAAACATGCCAGGGATATTCATTCCACCGGTCACTTTGCTCATTTCACCCTGGATCATCTCCTGGCTCTTTTTAATTGCCTCATTGACTGCAGCCAGAACCAGATCCTGAAGCATTTCAATATCTTCGGGATCAACAACATCTTTCTCAATTTTAAGATCAAGCAGCTGCTGCTTACCATTGGCACGTGCCGTCACCATGCCACCACCTGCGGTCGCTTCCACTTCTTTATCTTCCAGTTCCTGCTGCACCCGAGCAATCTTGGCCTGCATTTGCTGAGCTTGCTTCATAATATTTCCAAGACCTTTTGCCATTGACTTTAATCCTCCATTATTTGATGCACTCGCAAAAATATTTAACTATACAAATCCCTTGTCTATCGGTTTGACATCTTCAATTTTTCCGCCAAAAATCTCCAAAGCTGATTTCACCAACGGATGCTCCACCGCATTTTCCCGCAACTTTTTCTGCCGGTCACTTTCCTGCTGGGTCCGCTCTTCATGCAATGACAATGGCGCCTTATCCCCATTACCAACTTTTTCTACTTCAACCGTGACAGCGGCAGAAAAGTATTCGGTCGCCAAATCCTGAATAGCTTGGCGCATGTCGCTGTCAGCCAGGCTGAAATATCGCCCTGGCATACCAATCCGTAAGCGCGGTAATTTCAGAAGCAGCAAACTGGACTGTTCAAGCAGTGAAGAAATCCTGGGTTTATGGTGATTTTTTACGAAATCAACCAGACCAGACCAGCTTTTATCACCTATTTCTGCTGGTAGCACCGCTGCAGGCTTTCCCTCGTCCAGCGGTTCCGGTGGAGGGACATCCTCAACTTGTGGGACAGGAACGCGCGCTTGCGGCTTTTTCCCCGGAGCGGGGAGACCTGCAGCAAGTTGTTTTTCCAGCACGTCCAAACGCTTAATCAGGGTGGACACATCGATCCCGGCCGGCAATCCAGCTAACTTCACCAGAATCATTTCCATGGTCAAGCGAGGATAGTTTGAAACCGCCAGATCAGCCTCAGTACGGATCAAAATAGCTAATAAACGCTGCAGATCCTCCAATGTAGCAGGTTCAGCCAAGCTGCGGATCTCCTGCAGCTCAGTTTCGCCAACATCGATCAGGTCATCCGGCTGATCCACAACTTTAAGAACCACGAGAGCGCGCACCAGTTCAACCAATTGCTGGCAAAACTGACGAAAGGAATGCCCGTGTTCATCCACGTTCCGTACCAGAGTCAGCAACTGCCCTGGATCCCGTTCCAAAATTGCTTTAATTGTTGCCAGTAACAGAGCCCGACTGACCAACCCCAGCAAGCTTTGCAGCTCATCATCGTTAATCTGATCACCACAAAAGGCAATCACCTGATCCAGAGTTGACAATACATCTCGCATACTGCCACCCCCGCTACGCGCAATCATAGCGAGACCAGAATCTGCTACCTGAATGTTTTCCTGTTCGGCAATATAACGCAAACGTGCCTGCAACGGAGCCAGGCCAATTTTTTTAAAATCGAACCGTTGGCACCGGGACAAAATAGTTATGGGAATTTTATGGGGTTCAGTGGTAGCAAAAATAAATTTGGCGTGCGCGGGAGGTTCTTCGAGAGTCTTCAGTAGGGCATTGAAAGCATTGATCGAAAGCATGTGGACTTCATCAATGATAAATATTTTATAGCGGGACTGTGATGGCAGGTAGCGGATATTTTCGCGTAGCTCGCGAATATCGTCCACCCCGGTATTGGAAGCACCGTCGATCTCAAGGACATCAATCCCTTGACTATTTGTGATATCAATACAGGAGGGACAAACACCACAGGGCTGCGTTGTTGGCCCTTCCTGGCAATTCAGGGCTTTAGCAAAAATTCTTGCCGCGGAAGTTTTACCCACCCCCCGGGCTCCGGTAAAAAGAAAGGCATGGTGAACCCGATCAGCAGTAATGGCATTCTTCAAGGTCTGGCTGACATGCTCCTGACCAACCAGATCCTCGAATAATTGTGGTCGCCACTTGAGCGCCAGAACCTGATAAGACATGACCATTCTCCACTGCCGTCAGAATCGGCTTATCACCAATTGAAAATTGAAGTTTACAGAAACCACGAGATGGCTATGCAAAATTTTCGCCCTACAAGGCGTAGTGGTTTTTCAGGGGTGAAGGCATACATGCTGTATGTCGAAGTCCTGTAAAACTACGACAACGCAGTAGGACGGACATTTTGCGATGCCATCAAAATTGCCGGCACAAGTGACAGCCAGGCACCCCCGCGGCACACGTTCAAAACCGTTACCGCTGCTCCCTTCCGGGCCTGACGGAGTTCACGGATGACCGTTGCGCGGGACCCGGCTGTCACTTCTACCGGCAACGATGACCGGGATATCATATTGTAGTAAACACGGGACTGTCCCCAGATCTATCGGGGGCTGTCCCTGGTGTTTACGGGCTATGAAACTGTGGTGGTTCTCGTCGCAAAATGCCTGGGACAGCCCCCGTACGGGGACAGTCCCGGTTTTGCTCAGGTCCAAAGTATTTTCGCCTGAAACTATACCGTATAAATTCACAACCGTAAGTATAAGAACTGATCAAAAATGTCCAAATGCAAGGCACCCGCAGGCTCACAGAATAAGACGTACCTCAATGGTACGTCGTTGAAGTGAGACCAGGGCAACGCCGCAGATGGGCGTTTTTCATCAGTTCCTAAAATGGCGGAGAGGCGGGGATTCGGTCACTCCGTCATCGACATCACCTCGATTCCTGCGTAACCTCCCCTACACTCACTGCCGCAGCCATCCCTGGCTGCTCTTCTGACATTAAGTCAGCGTTCGCTTCGCTTCGAATCCCCGCTGAGTTTATTGCCACCTTCCAGCCATCGCAAGTTATTTCATCTGCAGAGGCTTTTGCGTTTTTATATGGCGGAGAGGCGGGGATTCGAACCCCGGGTAGCGTTAACTACACCCGCTTTCCAGGCGAGCACCATCGGCCTCTCGGTCACCTCTCCGCGAACTGAGGACTTTACACTAACAGATTGGAAACTGTAAAGTGAAAATACAGGTCATAGCAGAACAAGACTGAAGGCTTTCAGTCTAACCCCCTTCAGCCTTATCTTGCCGTCTCAGCCGTTTCATAGCGCCCATTAATACGATAGATAAATGCCAGGATTTCCGCTACCGCCTGAAATAATTCTGCAGGGACCTCCTCACCCACTGGAACCCGCCCCAACACCTCCAATAAATCCGGATCTTGAACAATATCAACCCCGGCAGCTTTAGCTGCAGCAATGATCTGTTGCGCAAGGTCTCCGTGCCCGGTAGCAACAACCTTCGGGGTCGATTTAGGTCGGCGATCGTAATGCAAAGCAACCGCCTGAAGTGAATTTTTGGGCTTATGTTTCATTTAAACCCTCGCATCCAACATATTGAATGAATCGGGGAGCAAACGCTCCTGTAGCTGTCGGGCTGGCAATTTTGCATCAGCACTGAAACTGACTCCCTGAAGTGCAATTGCCTGGAGTGATTCTTTAAGCTCATCAGCACAACTTTGCAAATACTCCATTTTACCCCGATCTTCACCAGCCAGCCGCAGATGTAAACCCTCCTTTTCATAGAGCATGTCGATACGTAAATTACCGAGGGCGGACAACCGTAGCGACAGGGACATTTGCAGCGGTGCTGTATCCTCTGTGTTGTCTTCATTCCCTCCCGACCGTTCCTCTGCCAGCAGATAGCCCTCCTCTAATTCATTGAACGGTAGAGGGAGAAACTGCACCTGATCCTCTGCCAACTTGGCTTTACAGAGCTGAAACAATTCAAGGCGGTGCAATGGCTCCTCCACTTCGGCTCCCAACTCTTTTTGCAAACCCAGCAAACCTAGTTTTAAGCTGGCCAAAGCCGCTTTGTTCTTTCCCTGAAGCAGATCCGTTTCAAGATGAAATCCAAACAACTGTGATAACAAACCAAGGGGCCTCCCCTGAGGAGGATTAGGTTGCTGTGTGACCAACTGTTCCAATTGATTAACCATCATCTCAAAGCCAGGCAACACTATAGGAGCAACCTTGGCATTTTGGGGCAACTGCTGCAATCTTGCCAGCAAGCCTTCCAATCGCCCCATAAGCTCCGGCGCAATACCCTGTTTTTGCCCCTGTTTTTGCCCCTGGCTTTGCGACACCTGAGCGAGTAGTTGCTTTATATCAGCGGATAGGTTCGCCAAGGCATCTGCCCCTTTTGCACCTGCTGGCTGTTCCAATGGGGGAAGATGATGAACAACCATTTGTTTTACCCCCGATCCCTTTATTTCTGGCGGAGAAATATCTTGAACAACCTGCCTGTCTAACCGGACAAGAATGCCCTCTATCGCTCCTGCCAGTTGTGGAGACACTCTAGGGTGTTGCTGTATCTGCTGCAGAACCGTGACCAACAGTTGCTGTTGAGGTGCTGATAACTGTGGCAATTCTCGACCCTGCTGCAACGGAGCCAGCAAATTTCGACTCTCCACATGCCAGCGTTTCGGCAATGGCTGCCCCGCTTGTTTTGGCAGTAGCGATAATTGATTTTGCAGATTTTTAATCAACTGCGTCACTGCCTGAGACAACTCAGTCGAGACAGGTTGCGAACTATGCGGCGACATCGCTTGCAGCGAGACCTGTGCTGACGAAATAATATGATCTGGAGTCACCTCGGAAGAAGTCATCAATTGCTGCAATTGTGTCACAACAAGGGCAATATCCCCCTTGAGACCAGCAGGTTTTCCGGCAGATGGATCTAGTATCTGCTGCAGCTGAGAATAATTTTTCAGGATCGATTGAGGCAATGAGGCCTGCTCCGACAGCTGTTGTAACTGGCTCACCAACTGGCTCCAATCAAACGAGCGCGTCAGCAAGGGAAGCGACTGACTGAGCCTATCTTGCAGTGAATCACTGAGAACTGTGAACTCCAAACGCGGCTCGGTTTGCAGAACTTGCAAATTCACTTTCTGCCCGACCCGCAACTCCCGGTCTCCCTGAGCCAGATAGCGCTGCCGGTTGATCTCCAAGACGGCCCCATCCTGTCCCGTTTTGATCACTGTCCCGCGAACCAGCTGCTCAGGACGCAAGTTAATCTGCAACTCCTCTGCAGCATCAAGCGGAAGTGTCGGCACAGAAATAAATAAATTTGCCGGTGGGTTGGAATTCACTGTGGTCATAGAGTCTTAGTCGATTGTTTAAGAGTTGATCGTACTAATTTGTAACACCGTCGATAATAGCACAAGTCTCTGTCGTTAACTGAATGTTGAAAAAAACGATTTTAAATCAAAAACAACGATCCAGAGTAAGTGTCAAAATCCCGTCCACATTAAATTATTTTATTTATTTTTTCAGTATTTACTGTCATAAAACTGCCCAACCAATCTCAACAGCCTAAAATTAAAAGATTTTTCGTCTTGGCACGGTAATCGCTTATACAGAGACAGAAATAAAAAAGTTCTAAAGATTATTTAATGATATGCCGATAGAAGAGAATATGAATACTTTAATACCCTTTGGGAACGATAGAAGGACAAGCAAATGATGAACACAACAGCTCTGGTTATTGCCAACAATAAGAGTAAAAAGACCCAACTGGTCAACCATCTCTCCGCAACCGGACTTTTTGACCAGATCAAGCCTTTAGGCTCTTCGGCCGCACTCTTCCAGCACCTGAAGTCAAATCGGGCCGATATGGTCTGCTGGGCAATTGAGAAAAAAAATCGCAAAGTGGCATGGATCAACAAGCTTCACTCTGACGAGCAGTGGCATGATCTCCCCCTGATTGCGTTTGCCGAAGATCAGCAAGGCCTGATCAATGGCTTTCAACTTGGGGCAAGTGATTCCGTTAATGTGGGGATTGATCCCACCGAGCTGAGCGCGCGGATGAACCGCCATTTGGAACGTTGGCAGCGGTTATTGGAACTACGTCAGAGTAAAGAGCAGCTCCAGCAGATGGCGCTCACTGATCCCCTGACAAAACTTGGTAACCGCGCCACATTTGATATGAGCATCAAACAAGCTGCGGCTTGCACCCAACGTTCAGGAAGCCCCTATTCATTGTTAATGATTGACCTGGATTTCTTTAAGAACTTCAACGATAACTATGGTCACCAAACCGGGGATGCGGTTTTGCGCTCAGTTGCTGACGCAATCAAAGTATCGGCGCGGGATGCTGACATCTGTTGCCGCTATGGTGGTGAAGAATTTGCAGTGATCCTCCCCGACACCAAAGCCAATAATGCTGAAGTCCTGGCGAAACGGATTCACAAGCAGGTAGCCAAAGTTTCCCGCAAACAGCCCACAGGACGGATACCAATTTCCGTCAGTATCGGAATCAGTTGCACTAACTTGGACAATAACAGCAATATCCATCCAAGCAAATTGATTGAAGAAGCCGATCAGGCACTCTATTTAGCCAAAGAAAATGGTCGTAATAGAACTGAAACCTGGCAACCTGATGAGAGTGTCACGGAAATGGATTTTACCTATAGTTCAACTTCACAACTGGCATTTGGCGCTTGATTTAACCAAATTGTCGCCAGATTCAATTACAAATGGGGACAGAATTTAATTCTGTCCCCATTTCATATCTCTAACTTGAAGAGTTGTTATCAGGAATTAGAAGTACCCAGAACCTTCACTTTCAAGCGCAACTGCTTACGCTGCTCAGCCAGGCAATAAGCAATAATAGCATCCTGATCTTCATCTTCAATATCTGCAAAACTTAAAGCAACCTGCTGCACATCGTCCACAGCATAAGTCATCACCACTTCTCCAACACACTCAATCACGGCTGGCTGTGGAGAATCGATAACTATTTCCAGCCCCAGTTTGGTTCCTTCCTTAACTGACTCTGAAACCGGAATCCGCAAACCTCCACCACTGATATTAACCGGGGTCTGCACCGATTTAGCGGTCGCAGTTTCATCATCTATATCCCAATAACTGACCGACAGATCGGCATCAACACGAAAATATTCCCGTTTTTGTGTATAGGTAAAAGAATCTACCATCTCCAGTAATATTTTAGCGTCTTCCGGTACCGAATCAATTCTCGCTTTAATCGACTTATTCTCTCCGGCAACATCAAACTTCACCAGACAGAATTCAGCAAAATTCAAGAGTTCTGCATCAAGTTGGTCGGGGAGAAATGTGATTTCAAACTGAGGGGCCGTGGTGACCTTGGCAACACCATCGAGTGCCAGCTGTTTCCCATCCTGAAGAGGCAGAGAAACTTTAACAACCCGATAATCTTTCAACTGATTAAGTACAGACATGGCAAATCCCCTGATGGGAGAGGAATAAGGGGAGCAGAAATTCCCTATCCAATACCCCGGGCAAATTGTTTGCGTGGAGCAGGAGCTTGATGATATCCAGCCACTGCCACTCGACCGCTTTTGATCTGCGTTAACTCATTAGCGGTAACGGCCATCATGCCACGGATTCTTGGCAATAGCAAATAATTCAGCTCAACAATCTTTTCCAACAGGCGGGTTCGTTCTATAAATAGAGGATGTTCTTGCCAATAGGTCGAGTTACGGGGGAAAACCTCCAGAAAAACCCGATCATTTAAACCAGCTTCATCCTGTAGTTCCTGGAGCTTGACAGTGTAGCTTTGCAGCTCATCAGGATCAGATTTCTGCAGCAAATGATCAAGTTGCCCAGCATGAGCAATGATCTGTCGGTACTGTTCTATCGATTTTCGGAGACAAGTTTCCATAAGACAAACCTCAAATAATCTTCGATAAATATCCTGAAATCGTAATAACCGTAAGAGAGCCACCAAGACACCAAGCCACAAAGAAGGGCTATGGGCTTAAAACCAGAAAATAGTTCTCAGTTTTAACCTTCTCTACCTCTCTCCGTCTCTGCGTTAATGTTTTTAACTCCGATTTCCTTGGTGCCTTCGTGTCTTGGTGGCAAAAGTTTTTATGTGATTAGAATGAAACAGCCACTCGTTTTTCAGTGGAGTCTGTATTCGCAGCCCGTAAGGTGCCATGCTGGTTAATCTCTGCAGCTCCAGCAAATCCCTCACGCAGATCAAGAAGAATCTTTTCGATCGGTTCCAACCGGGCAGCATCACTACGAGCATTAACCGCCGACAGCTCCCTGATCATGAAATCATAAAGTTGGCTGAGATCAAGCGCAATCTCCCCACCAACCTCATAATCAAGGGTATTGGAAAATTCAGTAATTATTGCCATCGCTTTGCCAATAGCAATGGCCTTATCTGCCTGTCGACCATCCTCAATTGCAAATTGAGCTTGTCTGACAAAACGGATCGCTCCATCATAAAGCATAATCAGAATCTGCTCCGGTGAAGCGGTCATCACCTGGTTATTTTGATAGTGGTTTGAATATGCATTCATCTATTCGTACTCCTGACAGAAAAAACTAATATCGACTTAGTAAACAGCAGTCACTTATTTGCTGCCCCCGAGGGTTGGCATCGATGCCAGCTGCTGCATCAAATAACTGCCTTGCGCATTCAGGCCACTGACCAGTCCCTCCATCGCCGAGAACTGAGCCCGTAGAACCTCTTCCCTCTGCACCAGTCTGGCTTCCATATTCAGGATTCTTTGATCAATACGCCGCGTATTACTATCGGTTGTCACTTTGCGACCGGCATATAATCCATCAACCGAATCGGTCATAGTATCCAGATAGGTAGCAAACTTTGCACTGATCCCCTCATTCCCGTCCACTCCAGCAAAGAGACCAAGAACTGCATCATATTCATCCGTTAGAGCAGAGGACAAAGTTGAACTGTTTATAGTGATAGTACCATCGCGCTGAGTTTCAAAGCCGATCTGAGACAGGCTAGAATAGGCTCCCCCACCCCCCTGTGGAGTTACCAGAAGGCTCTGTAAATGACGCTTGATCGAGCGAAAAGCAGAATCACTTCCCCAACCGGTCTCTTTCTGATCCCCGATAAAAGTGATGATTTCATTATAGGAATTGACAAACTCTTTAATTTTCTCAGTCGTTGCCTCTTTATCGGTAGAAATATTTACAGTTGTTGTCGACTGAGCATCTGCTTTCAGTAGCTCGATGGACAACCCGGGGACAGCACTATCAACACTATTACTGTCACTGTAGACATCAATACCATCAAGAAGGATATGCGCTTGCTGAGCAACCTGAGTATTGCTCATGGTTGGAATAGCCACACTGCCACTGCTCAACCCTGACGTGTCCAGCGAAAAAGAATCGGAGACACTATTGCCGGTCAAAACCAAACGATAAGGCTCAGTAGCCGTCCCATCATTGATAATAGCCGCACTGACTCCCAACTCAGCATCGTTAATGGCGGCGGCAATTCCTTCCAGAGAATTATTTGTAGTGTCGATGGTGATTGCGGTGGGGACCCCGGCAACGGTAAGGCTTATGCTTCCGGTCCCTAAGGTCAATGCTGCTTTATCGGCATAACCCTGACTGACATCTTTCTGTTGCTGTGCCAGATCAAGGACTGTCAACTGATAGGATCCAAGCTGAGAGTTGCTGTCTGCGGTTACCGACACGAAATCTTCAGAGCTGCTGTTAACGCTGGGAGAATTCAGTTCGATTCTGGTATCAATGCCCTCGGCTTTTTCCAGAAAGCTTTTCAACTTTCCATCCATCTCAGAAAAAGCAGTCAGACGGTTTTTATAATAGGCCTGATCTTTTTCCAGACGATCAATTGGAAATCGCTCAATCTTCATCAACTCAGTGATAATTGAGGATGTATCTATTCCGGTCGCCAGACCGCCAAAAGTAATTGACATAATATCTCTCCCAAAAACAATCTACTTAACTCTGAGTATTAACAATATTGCCGCGCAGATCTTCCAGAGTTGCTTTGAGTTCTAATATTTCTTCTGCTGGAACCTGACGGATCACTTCGTCATTTTCCCGGTCAACAATTTTGACCACCAAACCGCCAGAGCGCTCATCATTCTCAAAACGGACACTGTAAAGCCCTTCCTCAGTCAACGCTTTAATCTGATTGAGCAGTTCTTCGGGCTGAATTTGTTTCTTTTCAGCTCGCTCACTCTGCACCAAATCATCAGCCTTTTTTCTGGCTTCACTAACTTGATCAGAACCTTTACTCAGCTGAAATTGAGAGGTGCTTTGTAAATTGATAGCTTCAACGTTCATCGTATTATTCTCCTCTCCCAGCTACATATCACCTGTATACAGGGAAAATCAGGGGCTGGATAAGCCAGCCCCTGAATAGAATTAACCAGGAAATTAACCCAGCAGTGATAATGCCAGTTGTGGAGCCTGGTTCGCTTGCGCCAGAATCGAAACACCTGCCTGCTGCAAGATGTTGAATTTAGTCATTGCTGAAGTTTCTGCAGCAATATCGGCATCCAGGATCCGTGAACGAGCAGCTGATAGGTTCTCGGATACGTTCGACAGGTTAGCGATAGTCGATTCAAAACGGTTTTGAACAGCACCCAAAGCACCACGGGTACTATCAACTTGTCCAATAGCGTAGTCAATATTGGCAATAGCTCCAGAAGCAGATGCACGTGTACTCACACCTGCGCCGGCCATTGAGTTAGTATTCCCAAGAAAACTTGCAGTAGCGCGACCAATGTTAACCGAAATTGTCTGACCCGCATTGGCACCAACCTGGAAAACTGCAGCATTCGCAGCAGCGGAGAAACCTCCAGATAGCAAAACCTTGCCGTTGAAGGATGTTGTATCCGCAATACGGTCAATTTCACTCACCAACTGAGCAAATTCGGCATCAAGAGAGGCACGGTCAGCATCAGTATTGGTATCGTTTGCTGATTGAACCGCCAACTCACGCATACGCTGCAGGATATTGGTAGTCTCTTGCAACGCACCTTCGGCAGTTTGCGCTAAAGAGATACCATCGTTGGCATTCCGAGCAGCTTGGTTGAGACCACGGATCTGAGAAGTCATCCGGTCAGAAATAGCCAGACCGGCAGCATCATCCTTGGCACTGTTGATCCGAAGACCGGAAGAGAGGCGCTGCATTGATTTGTTCAAAGCGCCCTGAGAGTTACTCAAATTACGTTGAGCGTTTAAAGAAGCTACGTTTGTGTTAATTGTTAAAGCCATGATTTTTCCTCCATGAATGTGTGTGTACGGGCATCCTTGCCCTTGTTAGTTATTAAATTTACCTAGCTATCCAAGTAGTGACAGAGCTAGTTGTGGAGCCTGGTTTGCCTGCGCCAGAATCGAAACACCCGCTTGTTGTAGGATGTTAAACTTGGTCATTGCTGAAGTTTCTGCAGCAATATCAGCATCGAGAATTCGTGAACGAGCAGCCGAAAGATTCTCGGAAACATTTGACAGATTAGCGATAGTCGATTCAAAACGATTCTGGACTGCACCTAGATCACCACGGATGGTGTCTACTTGCCCAATAGCAGCATCAACCAGAGAAATTGCAGACCCGGCAGCAGCCCCTGTCGAGACACCTGTCGCGGAGATCATCGTGCCACTACCAAGGACCGATGCAGTAGCTCCATCAATGTTAACCGTAATTGTCTGTCCAGCATTAGCGCCAACTTGGAAAACAGCAGAACCAGTACCAGTAGCGAACCCACCGGACAACAAAACTTTACCGTTAAATGATGTGGTCCCAGCAATACGGTCAATCTCGCTGATTAATTGGGAAAATTCGGCATCAAGAGAGGCACGGTCAGCATCAGTATTGGTATCGTTTGCTGATTGAACCGCCAACTCACGCATACGCTGCAGGATATTGGTAGTCTCTTGCAACGCACCTTCGGCAGTTTGCGCTAAAGAGATACCATCGTTGGCATTCCGAGCAGCTTGGTTGAGACCACGGATCTGAGAAGTCATCCGGTCAGAAATAGCCAGACCGGCAGCATCATCCTTGGCACTGTTGATCCGAAGACCGGAAGAGAGGCGCTGCATTGATTTGTTCAAAGCGCCCTGAGAGTTACTCAAATTACGTTGAGCGTTTAAAGAAGCTACGTTTGTGTTAATTGTTAAAGCCATGATTTTTCCTCCATGAATGTGTGTGTGCGGGCGTCCTTGCCCTAGAGTTGATTTATGTTTCTTCTCTTTGACTGTTGTTCTGGGGGTCGCGATGTTGTGCTTGATACCTCCTTGGCGCTAAATTCCCCGTCTTGCATCTTCTCGACACAACTTGCCTAAAACTTTAGTTTTTTTATCCTCATGTGGTACAAGTAAACACTCAAAATTATTAACTTTTTTAGAATTTATATTTTTTTATAAATTTATTTTTTCAGGGGCTTCTCAATAAGGATATCGCCAAAAAAATTGCTGCGACAGGATGAGTATCTTGGGGAGAAAACACTGAATAAAAAAATTGATAATTTCCAATAATTTAGCTACAATGAATTAAACTTTGCGGGATATACAGGCTGCAAACATCTTTCAAACAAGGAGATGTATTTTGAAATTAGCCGAAAAAAAGATTCTCGTCACTGGCGCTGACGGTTTTATTGGTTCACACTTGGTAGAAAGCCTGGTCGAGCTGGGAGCAGATGTCAGGGCATTGAGTTGCTATAACTCATTTAACTCTTGGGGTTGGCTTGAAGCGGTCAATTGCCTTAATCAGATTGAAGTAGTCAGTGGCGATATTCGCGACCCTCACTATTGTAAAGAGATCACCAGAGGCATAGATGTTATTTTCCACTTGGCAGCATTGATAGCCATTCCATACTCTTATAGTGCCCCAGACAGCTATATCGACACCAATGTCAAAGGAACGCTGAATATCTGTCAGGCAGCACTGGAGAATGGTTGTAAACGGCTGATCCATACCTCGACCAGCGAAGTCTATGGTACCGCAAAGTACGTACCAATTGATGAAAAACACCCCCTACAACCGCAATCCCCTTACAGCGCCAGTAAAATCGGTTCCGATGCCATAGCTATGAGTTTTCACAATTCTTTCGAACTGCCAGTCACAATTGTCCGGCCATTTAACACCTACGGCCCCCGGCAGTCGGCGCGAGCGGTTATCCCAACTATCATTACCCAGATCGCGTCCGGAATGCAGGAGATCAAATTGGGCGATGTCTCTCCAACCCGTGATTTCAATTATGTTAACGATACCTGTCGCGGATTTATCGGTCTGGCTGAGTGTGAACAGGCAACCGGGAAGACGGTAAACATAGGCTCAAATTATGAAATATCTGTAGGTGACACTCTTGAACTGATCAAAGAATTGATGGGTAGTGAGGTTCGTTTTATTACTGATGATAGTCGTTTGCGGGCTGAAAAATCCGAAGTATTCCGCCTCTGGTGCGATAACTCATTGATCCATAAACTAACCGGATTTGAACCTGAATATAACATCCGCCGAGGTATGCAAAAAACCATTGACTGGTTTACCCAGCCGGAAAACCTGGCCAGATATAAAACCGGAATCTACAATGTTTAAGCAAACCTTCGATTTCATCCAGCAGCAGTTTGGCAGTAAAAACCAGATAGCGTTGCATGAACCGACTTTCTCCGGTAACGAGAAAAAATATCTTGCAGAGTGTATTGACTCTACCTTTGTTTCCAGTGTCGGGGTTTTTGTCGACAAATTCGAACAAGCGGTGGCCGATTTTGTTGGCAGCCAACATGCTGTGGCAGTCGTCAACGGAACCCAGGCACTGTTTGTAGCTCTTAAAACCCTCGGTATAGATTCCAGCTGTGAAGTTTTGACCCAATCTCTGACCTTTATCGCCACTGCTAATTCTATTCACTACACTGGTGCAGCACCAATCTTCCTTGATATCGATCCGCACACTCTTGGATTATCCCCGGTTGCCGTCAAAAAATTTCTGCAACAACATACAGAGCTACGCAATGGTCAGTGCGTCAATAAAACCAGTGGCCGTAGAATCGCTGCCTGTCTACCGATGCATACCTGCGGTCATCCCTGTCAGATTGAAGATCTGCAGGTTCTCTGTGCAGAGAATAATATCCAACTGATCGAAGATGCGGCTGAAAGTCTGGGGAGTCGGGTCACAACCGGACACACTGGAACCCTGGGCAGAATTGGGGTCTTCAGTTTCAACGGCAATAAGGTAATCACGACCGGTGGTGGCGGGATGATGGTTACCGATGATAAAGAGCTGGCGCAAAAACTTCGTCATCTGACGACAACCGCCAAGGTGCCGCACCGCTGGGAATTTATCCACGATGAAATCGGCTATAATTTCCGCCTACCAAATATCAATGCTGCTCTTGGCCTGGCGCAGATGGAGCAGCTGCCGACATTTTTACAGAAAAAACGGGAATTGGCGACAAGCTACCGGGAGTTTTTTAACGGAAGTGAAATCGAATACCTGGACGAACCAGCAGGGAGTCAGTCAAACTTCTGGCTTAACACAATCCTGTTGCCAACCGAAGAGCAGAAAGAGGCTTTTCTTGAACAAGCCAACCAACTGGGAATCGGTGCCCGCTCCCTCTGGCGGCCGATGCACCTACTCAATATTTATCGCCATTGCCAACGGGACACGCAAACGACGACTGAGTACATTTATCGACGGGCAGTGAATATCCCCAGTAGTGTGAGGTTGTAATATGGAAAATATTATTCTGGTTGGTGGCGGTGGGCATTGCTCCTCCTGTATTGATGTCGTTGAACAGGAAGGAAAGTTTCAGATTGCCGGAATCATCGATATGCCGGACAAACTCGGTACCTCCCTGCTCGGTTATCCAATTATTGGCAATGATGAGGATCTTCCTAAACTTGTTAAAACCTATCAGTATTTCCTGATCACCCTGGGACAGATCAAGTCCCCGCAACGACGCATCGATCTATTCGAAAAGTTGTTGCAACTCGACGTCCAACTACCGACCATTGTATCCCCTCATGCCTATATCTCACCTCACGCAACTGTTGGAGCTGGCACTATCGTCATGCATAACTCACTGATTAATGCTGGAGCCATG
Source organism: Desulfuromusa sp. (assembly GCA_029933365.1). The sequence continues at coordinate 20,691 of JAOZOH010000004.1, forward strand.
GTCGGCGACAACTGTATCATCAACAGCCACTCCCTGATTGAACATGATGCCACAGTTGGCGATCACTGCCACATTTCAACGGGAGCAATTATTAATGGTGGCACACAGATTGCGGGTTATACCTTTGTCGGGAGCGGTTCAGTGGTCAGAGACAATATCCGGATCGGCAGCCATTCACTTATCGGTGGTGGAGTGAGCGTTATGGAAGAGGTTCCTGACCACAGCTTCTACACAGGAAAAAAATAGCAACGACCAAAGGAGAACCCAATTGCAGCCTGTTTTTATCATTGCCGAGGCCGGAGTCAACCACAACGGTGATCTGGAATTAGCCAAACAATTGGTTGATGTCGCCGCCGAGGCCGGTGCAGACGCCGTCAAATTTCAGACATTTAAAGCCATAAATCTGGTCAGTCAAGAGGCTCCAAAAGCCGCCTACCAAAAACAGACCACAGCTGCCAATGAATCTCAATTTGCAATGATCAAGAAGCTGGAGCTTGACCTCGGCGCTCACAGACTTCTAATCTCTCACTGTCGACAACGCAACATCATGTTCCTCTCCTCTCCTTTCGACTTGGACAGTATTGATCTTCTGAATGAACTGGGGATAAAAATCTTTAAAATCCCCTCGGGAGAAATCACGAACCTGCCATATTTGCGCAAAATCGGTAACCTTGGCAAACAGGTGATCCTTTCTACGGGGATGTCAACCATGGATGAAATCGAAGCAGCGGTTCAAGTTTTGTATACCGCTGGACTTAAAAATGAACAGCTTACTCTCTTGCACTGCAACACTGAGTATCCAACACCGATGGTCGATGTAAACCTGAGTGCTATGCAAACCATAGCTGATAAGTTTGCTGTTACTGTTGGTTATTCTGACCATACTCTTGGAATCGAGATTCCAATTGCTGCAGTCGCTCTAGGAGCCAGAGTGATCGAAAAACATATTACTCTCGATAACAACCTACCCGGCCCCGACCATCGGGCATCCTTAGCACCGGCAGACCTGAAAACCATGATTTGCAGTATCCGCAATATAGAAAAAGCTCTGGGTAGCGGCGTCAAAAAACCCAGCAGTTCAGAACTGAAAAACATCCCATTAATTAGAAAAAGTATCGTTGCCGCCCGAGAGATTAAATCCGGTGAACTGTTCTCGGCAGCAAACTTGACAACCATGCGACCGGCAACAGGAATAAGTCCCATGCTCTGGGATAAAGTTATGGGGCAAACAGCCAAAAAAGACTTTTACAGCGAGGAGCCGATTTCATTATGAAAATTCTCTTTATCGGTGCCGTCAAGTTCAGCGCTGTGGTGTTACAGCGGCTAATTGGGTTGGATGCCGAAATTTGCGGCATCATAACCAAGGACAGTTCCACCTTCAATGCGGACTTTGAGGACCTGACACCAATCGGGGAAAAACACAATATCCCCTGCCATTACACCAGTAATCCCAATGCTGAAGAAAGCATCGCCTGGGTTCGCCAAGCCAATCCAGATATTATTTTCTGTTTCGGCTGGTCAACCTTGATTAAAAAAACCCTGCTAAACATTCCCCCCATGGGAATCCTGGGTTTTCATCCAGCAGCCCTGCCGCAAAATCGAGGCCGGCATCCATTGATCTGGGCATTGGCCCTGGGACTTGATGAAACCGCCTCAAGCTTTTTCTTTATGGATGAGGGTGCCGACAGCGGCGATCTTCTCAGCCAAAACAAAATCAAAATTAACGCTAGAGAGACAGCGGAAACCCTTTACAAAAAAGTTACGGAGACCGCCCTGCAACAGATTACCGTTTTTTTACCGAACCTTATCAGCAACAGCTATCAACGCCAACCACAGGATCATTCACAAGCAACCTACTGGCGGAAGAGAAATGCAGCAGATGGTACCATCGATTTCCGCATGAGCAATCAAACAATCGACAGACTGGTTCGGGCTCTTTCTCATCCATATCCGGGTGCCAATATCGTTTATCAAGAAAAAAACATCATAATACGGGGGTCAAAACCGGAACAGAATAATGTACAGAACCTGGAACCGGGCAAAGTACTGGCACAACGCAACAACCATATTCTGGTCAAATGCGCAGAAGGGGCAATCTGGCTGACCGACCACGATTTTTATCGACTTCCTGAAGTGGGAGAGTACCTCTAATGGCTGAAACTGTTCTTGTACTTGCAGTCCATCCCGACGATGAAACGCTCGGTTGCGGTGGAACATTGCTAAAGCACAAATCTCAGGGAGACCTGATTCACTGGTTAATTGTCACATCGATATCCGTAGACAGCGGGTTCACTCAACAGCAGGCAGAGAAGCGGGCCGAAGAGATTGAACAGGTGGCAAAACTCTATAACTTTGACAGCATAGAACAGCTCAATCTACCACCGGCAGCCGTGGACACTCTGGCTACAGGAAAACTGATACAAGTTTTTTCCGACGTTATCAACAAAATCAAACCAACAATAATTTATCTTCCATGCCCATTTGATGTCCACAGCGACCATCGAGTGGCATTTGAAGCTATCTATAGTTGCACTAAGGCATTTCGCTATCCCTTCATCAAACGAATCTATCTGATGGAAACTTTGAGCGAAACCGAATTTGCCCCACCTTTTCCGGGCCAGACCTTCACTCCGAACTGCTTTGTCGACATCAGTCAATTTATTGAGCTGAAGCAAAACATTGCAGCTATCTACAAGAGTGAAATGGGAGTATATCCCTTCCCACGTAGTCCGGAATCAATCAAGGCCCTGGCAATGTGCCGAGGGTCAAACGCCAACTGTAAGTACGCTGAAAGCTTCATGCTGATAAAGGAGATTCGTTGAAAAATATTTGTGTCTTTACCGGCACCAGAGCCGAATACGGTTTACTGAAGCCACTCATGACTCTTATTGAGAATGATACAGATCTAACTCTGCAAATTCTCGCCAGTGGCATGCACCTTTCTCCGGAATTTGCTCTGACTTATCGGGAAATTGAAGCTGACGGATTTACAATCAACGAAAAAGTTGAAATCCTTCTCAGTTCCGACTCTCCGATAGGCCTCAGTAAATCTATGGGATTAGGACTGATCGGCTTCAGTGAAGCACTGGCGCGCCTCACTCCCGATATTCTGGTTATTCTGGGTGACCGTTTCGAGGCTCTGGCAGTGGCGACTGCGGCCACGATTGCTCGTATCCCGATAGCTCACCTGCATGGCGGCGAAACCACCGAAGGTTTGATTGACGAACCTCTCCGCCATTCCATCACAAAAATGAGTCATTTTCACTTCGTCTCGACCAGGGAATATCAACGCCGGGTTATCCAACTGGGAGAACACCCAGATACAGTCCATAACGTTGGCGCAATCGGCTTGGACAACCTGAAAGAACTACAGCTATTAACAAAAAGGGACCTGGAGCGAGAGATAGCTTTTAATATTAACGAACACACCGCACTAATCACACTCCATCCTGTCACCCTTGAGGAATCAACTGCAGCGAAAAAGTTCAAAACCCTGCTTGATGCTCTGGATAGACAACCCCATATTCGAGCGATTTTCACCAAAGCCAACGCCGATACCAACGGACGGCAGATCAATCAGTTAATAGATAAATATGTTGCCGCCAACCCGAATAAAGCCATTGCATTTACTTCGATGGGTCGCCGCAATTACTTAAGTGCCATGCAATATGTTGGTGCGGTCATCGGCAACAGTAGCAGTGGCCTCCTGGAAGCCCCGAGTTTCGGCATACCGACCATCAACATCGGGAGCCGACAAGCCGGCAGAATTCGTGCTACCAGCGTGATCGATTGCGCACCGACAGTAGACGAACTCGACCATGCACTGAGCCAGGCATTTTCAAAACAATTTAAGATTTTTGCCCGAACGGTCAAAAATCCCTATAAGCAAGCAGGCACAGCACTACGCATCAAAGAGCTCATTAAAATCAGTAGTAATATAAATCTTAAAAAAGTCTTCTACGACCTACCTACAGAATGCTTTAAGGAAAGACCATGAGAAACAGTAAAAAAATCAGTATTTCTCCAAGAGCAACTATCAAAGACGCAATTGAAACTATTGACAAAGGGGTGATGCAAATTGCATTGGTGGTTGAAAATGATGATCTGCTCGGTACCATTACCGATGGTGACATCAGGCGCGGGTTTCTGAATGGACGTAGTCTAGCAGATAAGATTGAAGGGCTCTACAATACAACACCGCTCACCGGAACCCTTGGCCAGGCGCGTGAAGATCTTGTCCAGCTGGCCTTAACTCGCGGAATTAAGCAGCTCCCCATCCTTGACGATACCGGAAAACTGATCGGTATCGAATATATCGACGATTATTTGCGTAGTTCGGAAAAATCTAACGCTATTGTTCTGATGGCTGGTGGTTTGGGAAGCCGCCTGCGACCATTAACTGCGGATACACCGAAACCGATGCTGTCTGTCGGCTCTAAGCCGATTCTGGAAACTATTTTGGAAAGCTTTTTTCACTATGGTTTCCGAAATTTCTACTTTAGCGTCAACTATAAAGCAGAAAAAATCCATAGTTATTTCAAAGATGGTAGCCGGTACGGTGTCAATATTTCTTATCTCAATGAGACCGACCGACTGGGTACTGCTGGAGCTCTCAGCCTGTTGCCTGACAGAATTAGGGAACCCTTCATCGTCATGAACGGTGATTTACTAACTAATGTTAACTTCGAGCGCCTTCTGAATTACCATTTATTAGCCAAGGCGGACGCAACTATGTGCGTCAGGGAATATAAGTTAAAAATACCTTACGGAGTTGTTAAGACGGAAGGAGCCTCGATCCGGGAAATTATTGAAAAACCAACGCAAAACTTTTTTGTTAACGCAGGCATCTATGTACTGAGCCCAAGCGTCCTGAAACTAATCCCGGATAATAAGTATTTCGATATGCCTCAATTATTTCAGAATCTAATTGACGAAAAGCGCAAGGTCTGTTCTTTCCCGATTACCGATTACTGGATGGATATTGGTCAACCAAACGATTTTGACCAGGCAAACTCAGAATACGACGAGATATTTGATGTTTAAAGGAAAACGAATTTTAGCTGTTATTCCAGCACGTGGTGGAAGCAAAGGGCTACCGGGTAAAAATATTCGCAATCTAGCTGAAAAACCGCTGGTAAGCTGGACTATCGATGCAGCAAAAGGCAGTCAATATATTGATACTGTGACTGTAAATACAGATTCAATTGAAATTGCTGAAGTGGCCCGAAAATATGGCGCTCAGGTTCCCTTTTTACGGCCGGCTGAATTGGCAACAGATTCAGCAAGTAGCTACGACGTTATTATTCATGCCCTTAATTGGCACGCCGAACAGGAAATATTATTCGACCTGGTAATGTTGCTACAACCAACCTCACCACTACGTACAGTGCATGATATCGACCGGGCAATTGAGATTTTTTTTGAAAAAAAAGCTCAAGCTATTGTTTCTGTTTGTCCATGCGATCATCATCCATGGTGGGCAAACACCCTCCCCAACAGTGGCAATATGGAGAAGTTTTTACGGCCTGAGGTCCTGCAAACCAACCGCCAAGGGCTACCGCCACACTATCGCCTAAATGGTGCAATCTACCTGGCAGATATTGATTTTCTGCGCCTCAACGGCTCCTTTTTCGGATCGAAAACTTTCGCTCTGACAATGTCCAAAAAACATTCGGTCGATATAGATGATATTATCGATTTTCAACTGGCCGAGTTTTTCCTCGACTCATCCAGAGGACCAATATGATCAAGATCCAGCTTTTTGAGGATCTGCTGCCTTGCTCAATTCAATTCATCCAACAAAACTCTGGCCGCCGTGTTGGAACCATCCTGCTGTAAAACTGTTTCAAACATCAGTCTCGCACCATCTTCAAGGTCAATCTCCAGATAATGCCTTCCAAGCTTGATCATCACCGTATGATCATCAGGAACCAACTCTAAATAGTCTGCATATAGGTCAAGTGATGTCCGTTTTTCACCAAGCAGCCACAATAAATCGGCATGGTATGGTATATATGCCGCAGAAATACTTGCCAGACATTCAGCAATCATACAAGCATTTTCATAATCATGATTCTGCAGAGATAAACTGAAGAGTCGTTTCAGTGCATCCTCAAGAATTGGTAAATCCCGTTCTTCTTCTGGGATATCAATTAGCTGTTGGTATTCAGATAGAGCGGTATCAACATCATTGTCCAGCTCCGCCAAAAAACCCTTACCAAGATGGGCAAGAGACAATGCCTCACAACCTTTTTGTTGACTGAGGCTGCTAACTAGATGACGTAGGTTTTCGGCTTGTTTTTGCTTGTACATGATCTGCATTTTACCGCGAACCTGGCTCAACTGTGCCCAGCCACGTGCTCGTTGTAAATGTGCCGTTTCCTTATTTGTTAATGTCTTGCCAAATTCCTGTTCCAATTCAATAAACTGTTGCGAAAACTCTTCCGGAATCGGGTACTGCGGATGTACAGTTCTCCAAACAATAGCTCGACCGGGTTGCCCGTCTTGCTTCCATTGCTCCATCATTTTTTTTAAATCGGGATGATCCTGCTCCTCTTCCAGTCTACTTCGCAAACGTTTTGCGGCACTATCAACCATCGTTAACAGCCTTCCAGCACTATCCCGGTAAGCTTCATAGTAAATCCGTCCCAACCGTTCAGCATCGTCCTCATCCCAGGTACGCCCTTGGTCTCCCTGGGTTATTTTAAGAAAGTCTCTAATACCAACCCTCTTAACCAACAAAGAAAAATCTGAAAAGTTATTTTTCAGTTTTTTTTCAATCCGATCCATTTTAACTCGATATTTACGGTTCCCCTTATCCTTACCTCGTCGACCAAAAAACATAGCGTTTGCTTTTAACGCTTCATTTGATAGTTTTTTTATCTCGCGAAAAGCATTCTGACTTTTTCTCAATTCGGTTAATATCCCCTGATAATAAATAACTCGTTCTTCAACCGTATCAGAAGGCAGTGCTTCGATAATCATGTGATAGGCAGAGGATGGTAGTATCTGTAGCTTAACCTCAACTGAGGGCAGGTAGTCGACATCATCCATCTTTGCTGAGCTTTCACTCAAATTGATAATTCGGCAGTTCTGTTGTTTTGCCAAAGTTGCTTGTGCCCCGATCTGGGTAGCCGCAAAATGAAAATCGGGTGTTGTTTCAACCAGCCAGCCTCCATTTGTCTCGACCCATAGCTGCCCCCTGCCTAACTGAGGACCAGATTGTCGCTCGTTACTCCCCTGAGCATGCGTATAACCATCACGACTATGACAAAGGTCGACACCAGCCAACAATATTTTCTTAAAACCCATCTTAATACACATGTCGATGGCACTATTGGTCACAGTTGGCCCAGGTGCATTCATGGTGTTTTCGTTCCAAACAGAATCCCAAGGAACACGCGGTCCAAAAAAAAGGCTACGCCCACGCCATTGCCCCAACAAGGAACCAACAACATGATATTGATTAACGAAAATCGTATCCTCCCACAGCATTAGCATCTCTTTACTGATATCAAAACTGATTTGATTTGGATCAACTGAAACAATAATATCGGGAGAAAGATCGACCTCACTTAACCGCCTGGCAATACGCGAAACGGCGATAACAACCAAGCTGCTTCGATGCTCAATGACCCAAGAAATGACTTCATCCAGAGAAGGGCCACCACCTAGGACAATAGCAGTTTTACCATCAAAAATTCCTTGAAGATGAACAGCAGATATTCTATTTTCAGGTAGATTTTCCAACTGGCGTTGGTTGAAAACCTCGGCACCCAGTTCTGCATTTGCTGACCACTTGATTTTTTCTAGTTCCTCTTGAATCTGATTGGATAGCACTAAATATTCACTATAGCGACCATCGGCTGCGGCAAAAGAAAGAGATAACTTGAGATTTCCAAGATAAATAAAATTCTTATATTCAATTTCATTCGCACACAACAACCACTCCTCAGCAGTTGTCATCATTATTTTTTTATGGAATCCATCTTCAGGGATATTTGTTTTTAGTCGGGTAAGAACAGCAGACACTTCTATGAAAATATAGTAGCTTCCTTCAGGCAACCCTTGCTTGACAAGGTATTGGGGCAGCAATCCGCTATCACTACCAACAATGACGTATAAACTATTCTCCTCAAACAATTCTTTGCCATAATGCTTACTAAACGACACCTCCGAACCAACCTTATCAAAAGCAGAACCATTCACTTCATAGAGGTATCTATCACCAAAAGAATTGATCAAAAAAGGACCAACATTATTTACATTTTCCATAACCCACCCTTATAAAATATCTGCAGAAATACAGATATATGACACCATCAAGCATACAGTGCAAAAAAAGGGCCATTCCACAAAACCCTTTGTAGAATAGCCCTTTAAACCATTTTATACCCTTGTTTGTCAGAATCTTGACTCAAACCTCAGGTAGAGGCGTTTGCGGACTAAAATTTGTTCCTTCAAGAATTACCTGTAAGGCTCGATTACTTTCCGGTGCAAACAATATCGGTGCAGCCAGGTTGAGAGTAATCTTCCGATCAGGAGGAACAGTTACCACACTGACCACCAGGCATTCATCGTCTTCACTGATGCCCAATTTTTTACGTTCGCGGCCATCGGGGACAACCTTATAATCAAAATAAAAACCAGTAGGATCAGTCAGCACGAAAGCTATTTGAGGATCTTCAATGCTCTGAATCCAGAACAGCGGACCGTCCTTTTCATTTGGCATAACAACAAACTTGCGTAAACCTTCGAAACCGATCAACCCATCTGGAAACAGCAAGCAGCTTTCAGGATCGTATTCTATTTCACCGAAACGGGATTGGATTTTCTCCATTATTTTTTCCTCCCCGCATCCAGAATAGTGCTCAACTCGTTGAGATCGGCAATATCCCACTGTGCAGCCTCCTTATTTTCCTGTTTAATTCGGTCAAAAACTTCCTGGCGATGAACTTTCATCTCACGCGGAGCATCAATGCCAATCCGCACCCCACCCCCTTTGAGTTCAACGACAGTAATTTTGATATCATCACCGATGATGATTCCTTCACCGGCTTTTCGTGTCAGTACCAACATAGCGCCCTCCTGGCTGGTTGTCCGTGCTACCTCCGAACACGGTAAGTATTACAATATTCCCCCCCTTTATCATAGGGACGTCTTTTAGATGTAATTCAATATTGACAGTTCAGAAACTCGACCGGTGACACTCAATGCGGCTTCGAAGCTTTGCTCCTGCTGCTGCATTTCAGTAATAGTTTCCAGTATATCGGCATCTTCAAAACGGGAACGAAATGCTTCCATATCGATCTTTATCTGCTCCATGTGATCACGGGCAACTTCCAGTCGACGGCCGATATTTCCTTTGAGGCTGCGTTGAGTCCGCACCTGATTGGCGGCACTTTCAAGAGGATCAATTAACGCTTCAACTCCAGAAGAATTATTCGCCAGAAGTTCCTCCTCCAAAGTTGTAACCAAAGCAAAAATATCTACAGCTCCGGCATCAACCGCACCATCATTATCGATATCACCGAGCATTAATGAATTTCCGGTCAGATTCACCCCAACTAATTCGTTCGGTGCGATTTCAAATTCCAAGACACCATAATCACCATTGTAATTCACCGGATTCGGTTCAGTTGCCGGATAATTTGGATTCAAAGTAAACGGCTCGGTTTTTTCACTGAAACCAGAAAAGAGATATTTGCCATCAATCTGTGCATTGGCATCATCAATCAGACTTGCGCGCAATTGATGAACTTCATCAGCAAAGGTTTGCATGTCCTGAGAACTGAGAGACCCATTAACTGTTGCAATACTGATCTCTTTGATCCGCACCAGGGTGTTTTCAATACTATCCATATATCCATCCGCACCGTCAGTTTTATCCAACCCGGATTCGATGGTTTCAATATATCGATCAGACGTCTGGATCTGAGTACGGGCACTCAATATCGGACTGATTGCAGTCGGATCATCAGAGGGACGATTTACCCTTTTCCCCGTGGCGGCTTGTAATTGTAAAGCGGCCAGCCTATCACTGGTTCTATCCAGAAAGGACTGGAGGCTACGATATGTCGTGGTCTGGGTTGCTCTCATAATTCACCTACCTCTTCAGCGTCAGCAAGGTTCCCATCATCTCATCCACAGTGGCGAGAAATTTGGCTGAAGCTTCAAAACCTTTTTGATATTTCATCAGATTGATCATTTCATCTTCGAGGGAAACACCATCAATCCCGTCGCGCAAATTCTGCAACTGAATCAAGCTGTCTTCATGTCCTTGTTTGGCTTGACGGTTGCGAGCCGCCTCGACACCAACAGTGGAGACAATCTTGCCATAGTAAGAAACCAGGGTATCATTCCCGCCAAGTCCGCCAAGCTGTTGTTGTTCGAGCTGGAGAATTGATAGAGCGTTAGTGTTATCACCGGGAGCTGCGGTCATTCCAGCAGCAATTTCATTGGTTGTGGTGATATTCATCTCTAGTGATGATGCCGCACCTGCTACCGCAGCCGGATTGACAAAAAAGTCTGTCCCGGGGTTCCCGTTCAGATCTGTTCCAGCCTGATGCAGAGTATTTACTTCTGTGGCAAAAGTATAGGCCAGTTGATCGAGTCGATCGACAACATCGGGAATCATGACATCGCGCACTTCGTAGAGCCCACGAAATTCACCACCAAGAGCATTTCGATCCAGATCGATAGAGGTGGTTCCGAAATCGAGCCGCAGCTGTGTGTCGGTCCCTGAGGAATATCCAACAATATGAGTTGCCGTGGTCCCTTCGACCAGGGGCATTCCGTTGCTCAACTGTACTGAAACCGTTCCGTTGGACGTTTCAAAACTGGTAGAGCCAATTGACTCGGAAAGATCTTTAAGCAGCATGTCGCGACGATCACGATCAGAATTGGCATCTTGTCCGGCAAGTTCGAGGGACGAAATCCGATTGTTCAGCTGGGCAATTTCATCCAGCCGCAGATTGACACCATCAATCTTTGAAGTGATAGTATTATTGATGTTTTTCCGCACCTGCTGAGTTTCATTGTAAACATTGGTAAAGGTGTTTCCGATCAGCTCGCCACGCTGTAACACCATCTGCCGTTCGACTTCCCCACCGGGGTTTGTCGAGAGTTGCCGCCAGCTGTCAAAAAACTGATCGAATTCATCGGATAGGCTACCATCACCGATTCCTGTAACCCGCTCCAGTTCCGCCAGTGAATTGACCATGCTATTTTCCAGGCCGGAATCGGAGGATTTATCCTTGATCTGACCATCGAGAAAAACATCGTGGGAGCGCGCCACTGAACCAACTGTGACACCGGTTCCAATGAAAAAGTCTCCAAAATTCATTGCCGGATATGGAGTCAGATTTGGGGATTGTCTGGAATACCCTTCGGTATTGACATTAGCGATATTCAGACCGGTAATTTCAATCGCTTTTTGATTGGTCTGCAGGGAAGTTCTCCCTGAGTTCAATGCTGCATTCAGTCCGCCACCCATCTTCTATACCTTCCCCGACAGTAGACGGCCACCCTGTTCTAACGTTCGGGAATAACCTTCACCACTGTACACTTGCGGCATTGCCGCTTTACCGAAAAAGCCCATCAGATCGCGAACCCAGTTGAGTCCGGTCCAAAGTAGAAAAGCATTACGGCGATTTTCCTGATCGACCTGTGTGAGCAAATCTTCCAGACCGACCACATCTTCTGGTTGCGGTTGTAACTCGGCCAACAGTTCTTCCTTTGCGGCAACGACCGTTTGCAAACCCGACATATCGAGTTTCTGGGCCATTTCCCGTTCCTGTTGAAGGAGATCAAGAAGGGTTTCCAGCTTTAATTTAATCTCTGCACGAGCCATCTCAGCTATCTTTCAGAATAAATGGCAGGATACTTGAGGCGACTTTATCCAGGTCCGGCTTGTAGGTGCCGTTTTCAATTTGAGCTTTGAGTGCCTGGATTTTTTCGCTGCGAGCAGTTTCTTGAGTTGCACTGGCCGCTTGGGTCTTGTTGGCATTTTGCAGTGCACTGGAAAAATCAACACGATCCGTCTTGGCGGTTTCAGAAGATTTCTTAGCTGCACCAGCTTTACTGGTCTGATTAATATTCCCCAGAGGACCAAACCCTTTACCACCGATAATTCTGTCGACCATGATAGTCTCCTTATTCCCCTAATGCTTCAAACTGGGCTGCAAAGGCGTCCAGCTTTTCCATAATTGCTGCGTAAGTTTGTTGTGATATTTCCGGTAAGGCCCCACCAAAAGCTTCTTGAGCATCCAGAAAACCCTGATCGATGGCATCTTTCATCTGTTGCAGTTTTGCTGGATCATTTCCAAAACCGTTGATGGCAAAATCAACAATTCGCTGTGATGTTTGATCAACACCAAAATAAACGTCGTCAGCGACCAGAGCCTGAGCTTCTTCCTGGGTCATGGTATTGAAGTTGATCTCGGTGTCACCATCCTTAAACTGTAGGCTGAGACCCTGATCCTGAAGTGTTTTGACTACTAGATTGCGGAGTAACTCGTAAGGAGAGGCAACTTTTAATCCCGGTCCGTAGGTTTCATCAACCTTTTCCTGTTCACCTAAAGAAACACGATCTTCAGCGGCGGACCTGGTTCGTTCACGCTGCTGGCGCTGAATCATCTCTTCCTGCTGTTGTCCAGAAATAGGTTTTGCACTATGGGTTGAATCAATCTGTCCAGTCATAAGTCTCCTCCGATGAGAACTTCTTTGTAACGTTATCGACTGGAAAGTTGTTTTTCTTTAGAATTATTTTGAACAGGATTTTAAGAAAAAACCAAAATAATAATTAGCCACCAAGACACTAAGACACCAAGAAAATCAAAAACAAAAAACTTAACGCAGAGACGCAGAGGCAGAGAGAAATCAAGATAAAATTCTTTCTGGTTTCAAAATCCTGAAAAAGATTTTGTCGTTCTTTGCCTCTGTATTAGGAGGTGTAACCCTAGAACTTCTTGGTGTCTTTGTGTCTTGGTGGCTACGTTTGTGTTTATCGGCACATAAAACCAATAATTTCTTCGATAAATTGTGAGCCATAACGTTGCAACTTGGCCTGTCCCACACCATTAATCTGCAAAAATGCATCCTTGTCAGTTGGCAGGGTTGCCGCCATTTCTGCCAGACTGGCATCGCCAAAGACGACATAAGGGGGAACTCCATCACGATCAGCGATCTGCTTGCGCAGAATCCGTAATTGGTTAAACAGCTCCTGGTCATATTCAAGACCAACAATTTTCCGCTCTGGACGTTTCTTCCGTCCCGGTTTAATCCGTGGTTTGGTGATCGTCAGTTCAGTCTCGCCACGCAACAAAGGTCTGGCAGCTTCGGTCAGTTTCAACACCGAATAATTACCAATATCCTGCTCCAGATAGCCATAATGGATCAACTGCCGCAGCAGGTGACTCCAATGATCCTGGTTCTGGTCGCGACCGATACCATAGGTCGAGAGTTGATCGTGGCGTAGATCAAAGATTCTCTGAGTCTTGGCACCCCGTAACACCTCAATGACGTGACCGATACCAAACCTTTGTCCGACCCGATAAACGCACGACAAAGCTTTACGAGCATCTTCACTGGCATCATACCGCTCTGGCGGATTGAGGCAGATATCGCAATTACCACAATCGTTTCCCAGAGTTTCGCCAAAATAACCCAACAACGCCCGGCGACGGCAGGTGCCCGACTCAGCAAATGCAACCATTGCATTGAGTTTGTGAATTTCGATCCGTTTCTGCTCCGGATTACTCCCCTTTTCGATCAGGCCACGACTGATGGCAATGTCCCCATAGCCAAACAGCAACAGAGCTTCTGCAGGCAACCCATCTCGACCGGCACGCCCGGTTTCCTGATAGTAACTTTCCAGATTTTTCGGCAAATCATAATGGACGACAAAACGGACATTGGGCTTATCGATCCCCATACCAAAAGCAACGGTTGCGACGACAATTTGCAAATCATCGCGGATAAAATCTTCCTGTACCTGTTTGCGCTCAGCGGCCGACAATCCAGCATGATAGGCAGCAGCGCTTAAACCATCACGTCTCAATTTACCAGCAACCTCATCAACCCGTTTACGACTCAGGCAATATACAATTCCAGACTCATTGTGGTGACTTTCGAGAAAGGCACCAAGCTGCAGATACGGTTTAGCCTTATCAATCACAGTATAACGGATGTTCGGGCGATCAAAGCTAGCGACAACCTGCCGGGCATTTTGCAAATTCAGATGGCGGAGGATATCAAGGCGGGTTTGCTTTTCTGCTGTGGCTGTCAGTGCCACCATCAGCACTGCAGGAAAATAGCTCCGCAGCTTCCCCAAACCGGTATATTCGGGACGGAAATCATGCCCCCACTGAGAAACGCAATGAGCTTCATCAATGGCAAACAGGGAAATTTCCAACGAGCGCATTCGCTCCAGAAAATCAGCACTTAATAATCGCTCTGGGGCGACATAGAGTAAATCAAGTTGACCAGAGTGTAACTGTGCCAGAACCTGACGTGCTTCAATAACCCCCAGTGATGAATTGTAGCATGCTGCGCGAACCCCGTTGGCCTGCAATGCATCAACCTGATCTTTCATCAGCGAAATCAGTGGGGAAACAACAATCGCAATTCCTGGGCGATGTAAGGCGGGAATCTGATAGCAGAGTGACTTACCACCACCGGTTGGCATCAGGACAAAAGCGTCTTGCCCCTGAATCAGTCCATTAATGATTTCTTCCTGATAAGTGCGGAAGGACTGATAACCAAAGACATCATTCAAGGTCTTGCGAACAGCTGCAATTTCTCCATCTTTTTGTTGTAATGCATTCATTGGTTATATTCGTCCCCTCGGCGCAGTAAAAGCTCACTTGTTTGCTGATCTTCCACCACCAGCGATGCCGGTTTGACCCCGGTTGCATCGATAGCAATCCGACCGTCATCCTGATAGACGCGCTGATGCTGCAGACAATTGATCGTGCGCCACCAACTACAGGACGCTGAACGCAAATCGATATCCTCATCAAGGAGGACCAGTAAGCGGGAATGCTGCAGGGGACTCTCACTCCAGAGAGAATGTATCAGCTCATTATTGGCGACAGTTGTCTGCGGTTTGATTGCCAAGAGTGAGACCCCATGAAAGATTGTTTCCAGCGGCATTTGTAGATCAGAAATCTGTGGATAATCGGTCCGCAACATTTCCCGCAGCAGTATTTCATTCGCTTTTGCGAGGAAAATATTCTCACTCGGTGGTGGTCCAACTACAGTCGTTGGAAATATCGGTTGTGGTCGATGGCGAATTGCAGTGACCTCCATTACCGGGCAATCCGGGCGTGAAACATATTGACCCGTATGGTTGCCAAATGGCCCTTCAAGGACAGTATCTCCCGGAAAAATTTGTCCCTCAATGACAATTTCAGCATCTGCCGGAACCGCTAAAGTTTGGCTTAGGCCAGAAGTCAACTTCAACTCAGGATTGAACAATGCACGGCAGAGTGCAAACTCATCACACCCTTTAGGTAAAGGAGCCGCCGCCAGCCAGAGCAATGCTGGATCAGAACCAAGAATCAAACTTATCGGTAATGGTTTTTTCTCTTCTGCTGCTGCCGCCAGATGTTCTGCAGCTCCAGAACTAGGAGCAAAATTGATAGCAAGACGCTTAGAATCTGTGACCTGGGCACGATATAGACCCAGATTTCTCAGTCCCGTTTCCGGATGTTGCGTCAGTGCCATCCCCAGATTGAGGTAGCGACCTCCTTCTTTCGGCCAACTCTGAATAGCTGGCAAATCAATCAGCTTCAGGTCAACCGCAAGTTGCAGTCCTGTTTTCTCGATTGAAAGTAATTTGTCTTTCTTTTCAGAAAACTGCAATCGCGCAGCAGCCGTTCCAGTTTTTTGTCGAAGTATAGCTTGTAGTTTTTCAGTGAAATGATAAAGACTTTCAGAATGGAGCAGCAAACTCGCTCTTCGTTCAGAGCCAAACAAATTTGCAGCAACAGGAAAAGGGGAACCGTCCACTCGTTCAAAAAACAGAGCATCGCCACCACGATCTTTGCTGAATTCCCGACGACACAGGGCTGCTAATTCCAATCTGCTAGCAACACCTGTCTTGACAACTCGGAGTTCACCATACTTGTCTATTTGCTGAAGATATTCCCTTAAATCCATTTCAACAGTGTACTCGATTCATTTTTCAAAAAGGCAAAAAAAAGCCCCTCAGCTAGCTGAAGGGCTCTCAAACATATATGAGATTTTTTCAGAATCCAGCTAACTTAGCCAGATTCATAAGTGAATTTGGAAAGATACCAAGATAGAGAACACCGACAATAGATATTGCTATTGAAATTGCGGTCGGTATGTTGATTGAGACCCAAGCATAATCCTCTTCTGGATCTTTGAAGTACATTTGCACCATAACCCGCAGGTAGTAGTAAAGAGATACTGCCGAATTCAGAACACCCAAAACTGCCAGCCAAATATATCCAGCTTCGATGGCACCAGCAAAGATATAAAATTTAGCGGTAAATCCAGCTGTCGGCGGTAGCCCCATTAAAGAGAAAAGGAAGATTGTCAGGACAATCCCCAGAATCGGTTTTTTATAACCAAGTCCCGCAACACCCTCAAGGGTCAGGTTAGCTTCACCTTTCTTCCCAATTAAAACGAGAACGGCAAAAGCACCCATATTCATGAAAGTGTAAACAAGCATATAGAACAGAATTGCCGACAGCCCGATTTCATTCCAGGCAACCAACCCGACCATTGCATAACCAGCATGGGAGATAGAAGAATATGCCAGCATTCGCTTGAGATCTTTCTGACTCAGAGCAATGAAGTTACCGACGGTCATGGTCAGAACTGCAAGAATCCAAAACATAGACGTAAGTTCAGACTGCAGGCCATCCAGACCGATGATAGTGACGCGCATCAAAGCTGCAAAAGCTGCAGCTTTGGGACCAGCGCTCATGAATGCTGTAATCGGAGTCGGTGCTCCCTGATAGACATCAGGAGTCCACATATGGAATGGCGCTGCTGCAACTTTAAACAGAAAACCAACCAGCAGCAATGCCCCACCAGCAATAAACATTGTGTTCATCGCTGAATCAGGATTAGCTCTTACATAGGCAGCGATTCCTTCAACTTTAGTGGTACCGGTGACGCCATAAAGTAACGCAACACCGTAGAGGAGGAAACCGGTAGAAAAAGCTCCAAGGAAGAAATATTTCAACCCAGCTTCGTTAGAGCGGGTCTGATTCCGGAAAAAGCCCGCTAAAACATAAAGGGAAACCGATAATACTTCCAAACCGAGGAAAATCGTCATCAGATCGGTTCCTGAGGCCATCCACATCGCCCCTGCGGTGGTAAACAGAATCAGCGGATAATACTCACTAACCGGATAACCTTCACGCTTCAGATAATCATCTGACATCAGGATAGTCAAGGCGGCGGCTAAGATACAAATCATACTGAAGAAGGTCGCGAAGTTATCAAACAGGACACTTCCAGCAAATCCCGCTTGCGGGTTGTTCCAACCAGACAACGTGACAAATCCTGTAACAACCAGAGCGAAAATACTCAGCCAGGCAACGTGTGTGGTGCTTCCACGTTTGGAAAAAACTGAGACCATCAGTATCCCCATACCAAAAACACAGAGTACCAGTGATGGCATAATTGCCTGAAAATTCACATTCTGGATGGCTTCTTGAACCAGATTTTCCATCTAACAGCTCCTCGGAACCAGTGTTATTTCAACTTAAAGTACAGTTATAATCTATTTATGATCTGCGTGTGTATCGGTGTGACTGTTTGCATGTCCAGTAGCGGCAGGTTGATGCATTTCAACCACAGCAATCTTATTTGCACCCATCTGCTCCAGCATTTGTTCCATAGCAGGGTTCATTTTTGAAAAGAAGGTATTTGGAGCAACGCCAATCCAGAAAACGAACAGTAACAGTGGCAACATAATGACAATTTCGCGGGTCGACAAGTCCTTAAGATTTTCATTTTTAGGATTAGTGACCTTGCCAAACATAACTCGTTGATAAACCCAAAGCATATAAACGGCGGCAAGAATCACACCGGTTGTTGCAAAAACTGCGTACCAACGTAAACTACTCTGAAATGCCCCCATTAGCGCAAGAAACTCACCAACAAAACCATTGGTTCCGGGCAGACCAATAGAGGAAAATGTGATGATCATAAATATGGTTGCAAAAATCGGCATTTTAGTTGCGACTCCACCGAACTCAGTAATCAGACGAGTGTGGCGGCGTTCATAAAGAAATCCAACAATAAGGAAGAGTGCGCCAGTTGAAATACCGTGGTTGATCATCTGAATCATGCCACCAGCCAGACCCTGCAAGTTCATCGAAAAGACACCAAGCATAACAAAACCAAGGTGGGCAACTGATGAGTAGGCAACCAGTTTCTTAATATCATCCTGCATCATCGCAACTAGCGAGCCGTAGATAATCCCGACAACACTCAGAAAAGCCAGAAAAGGGATAAAAGTCGGTAGTGCATCAGGGAACATCGGCATGGCAAAACGGACGTACCCGTAAGTACCCATTTTCAACAGAACTGCTGCCAAGATAACCGAACCCGCTGTCGGTGCTTCGGTGTGAGCATCGGGCAACCAGGTATGGAGAGGAAACATTGGTACTTTAATCGCAAAGCTGAAACCAAATGCGAGGAACAGCCAGAACTGGGCATTGTACGGCAGATCAAGTTTATAGAGCTCTTCGATACCAAACCCATTTGTCAGAGTGCCGCTCTGTTGTGCAAAATAGTAGACAAAGATAATTGCCACCAGCATCAACAGAGAACCAACAGCGGTATAGATGAAAAACTTGACTGCAGCGTAAATCCGGTTTTTGCCGCCCCAGATACCAATCAGGAAATACATCGGGATAAGCATCAATTCCCAAAAAATGTAGAACAGGAATAAATCGAGTGAAATGAAGGCGCCAAGCATGCCGGTTTCAAGCAGCAGTAACATCGCCATGAAACCTTTGATATTCTTCTCCACCGCATTCCAGGTAGAAAGAATTGTAATCGGCGTGATAAAGGTTGTCAGCATCACCAGCCAAAGGCTGATACCGTCAACACCAATGTTATAATTCATCTGGAAAAAGTTGCCAATATTGATCCACTCGTAAAACTCACGATAGTGCATTCCACCTGACGTTGTAAAAACATTATCAAACGCCAGAGGTAAGCTGATTGCGAAAGTAATCAATGAAACTGCCAGAGTAACCCCTTTAAGCAGTCCACCGTTATCCCGTGGCAGGAAGAGAAGAATCAGTATCCCCAACAACGGGAAAAAAGTCATCATACTGAGAAGGTAATCAGCCATGTGGAATCGCTCCTTGCAGCTTTATCGTAATTTGCTGGCGAACTAAATTATCTAAAAAATGAAAAAACCGACGATCACGACTACACCGACCACCATGACCATAGCGTAGTTATAAAGATAACCGGACTGAGTGTAGCGGAGACCAGATCCAATCCCCTTAACCACCCATGCACAACCATTAACAACACCATCAACCACTTTGACGTCAAATCCACGCCATAGAAATGTGCCGATCTTTTTACATGGATTGACAAAAACGGCATCATACAGTTCATCGATATACCATTTGTTGAAGATAACCCTGTGGGCACCCTCAAACCGGGCAACAAATTTCGCTGGAAGTTCCGGATTTCTGATATACATAACCCAAGCGATAAAAATGCCGATGGTAGCGATCGCAACAGAAACTGCCATCAGCGTATATTCAGTTGCATGCGTTCCATGTGCATGGATTTCATTTGCATGCTGTGCATGTGCAAAAACCGGTGCCAGGAATGCGTCAAAACGATTGGCACCGCCCAAAATTTTCGGGATACCAATATACCCACCAACCACAGCAAAGAAACCGAGGAACATCAACGGAATGGTAATTGTAAACGGAGATTCTGGAATATGATCCTTTGCTCGTGGATCAGTTTTCTGCTCACCAAAGAAGGTCATAAAGACCAGGCGGAACATGTAGAATGCCGTCATCCCGGCGGCAGCTGCGCCAAGCAACCAGAGCAACCAGTGACCGCGAGTCGATCCAAATGACCACCAGAGAATTTCATCCTTAGAGAAAAAACCGGAGAACAGTGGAATGCCAGAGATCGCAATTGTAGAGACCAGGAAGGTGATAAAAGTGATCGGCATCTTCTTCCGCAAGCCACCCATATTGCGCATATCCTGAGGGTCATCGTGCAAATGGGCATGGTGATACGCATGATGCAATCCATGAATAACCGAGCCGGAACCGAGGAACAGACAAGCTTTGAAGAACGCATGAGTCATCAGATGGAAGATACCTGCCGAAAAAGCACCAACACCCATCGCCAGAAACATGTAGCCCAACTGAGAGACCGTTGAATAAGCGAGCACCCGCTTGATATCATTTTGCGCCAGACCGATGGTTGCCGCAAAAAATGCAGTCAATCCACCAACGATAGCAATCGTCATCATCGTTGCTGGAGCCATGGCGAATAAACCATTCATCCGGCCAATCATATAAACACCTGCTGTAACCATCGTCGCCGCATGGATCAATGCTGAAACAGGAGTAGGACCTTCCATCGCATCGGGTAACCAGGTGAACAGTGGGATCTGTGCTGACTTGCCAGTCGCTCCAAGAAAAAAACAGAGGGTAACAACAGTAATCAACAACCCGCCAGACTCAAGTAGATGGCCACTTTCAGCAATTTTTACAAAATTGAGAGTCCATACCCCCTTGTTAGCCAGAGCCCAAAAGAGGGTCAGCAAGCCACAGAGGAAACCAAAATCACCAATCCGGTTGACAATAAAAGCTTTGTTAGCGGCGGTGCTAGCACTTTTCTTTTCGTAGTAATAGCCGATCAATAAATAGGAACAGAGGCCGACGCCTTCCCAGCCGATAAACATAACCAGGGCATTGCCACCAAGAACCAGCATCAACATGGCAAAAGCAAACAGGTTCATGTAACAGAAGAAACGGTAGTAACCCTCTTCACCATGCATATAGCCAATTGAGTACAGGTGAATCAGAGTCCCGACACCAGTAACCACCATAATCATGACTGCTGACAATGGATCCAGCAGTAACTCCCAATTGAGCTGGAAATTTCCGACTGACATCCAGGAGGCCAGAACAAGCTCATGGACCTTTTCTGTGTCGCCTATCAGTTTGAACAAGTTCTGAGCAGCAACCAAAAATGAAAGAAACACCATACCGGTAGCAATACCGCCAATGATCGCTTCATTTTTGATCTTCTTACCGAACAGGCCGTTGAAGATCGACCCGACTAGCGGGAAGAATGGGATGAGCCACAGATTACTGTACATCAAACTCTCCTATTAGCTGAAACACCCGTAAAAGTGGAAACATCTTCTACTTGATGCTCTTTAATAAATTTTGAAATGATGGCTAAGCAAAAATTTCGTCTTACAAGGCGCAGCGGGTTTTCAGGGGTGAAGACATACACATTGTATGTCGAGATCCTGAAAAAACGCTGTAACACAGTAAGTCGGACTTTTTGCAACGCCATCACCATTTGAGCATATTGAAATCGTCGGTATCGATTGAATCTTTATTGCGAAAGAATGCAATCATCAACGCTAGCCCTACAGCTGCCTCAGCAGCAGCAACCGTCATAACAAAGAACACAAAAATCTGACCATCCATATTACCAACATGGCGTGATAGAGCAATAAAGGTCAGGTTCACCGAATTGAGCATCACCTCAATGCACATGAAAATAACAATGGCATTCTTCCGCGTGAGCACACCAAATGTTCCGATGGCAAACAGAATAGCGCTCAACAATAAGTAGTGATTTACGGTAATCATGATCAATCTCCCGAGTTGAACTCGATTAAACTTCGCGCTTTGAAAGGATGACAGCTCCGACAATTGCGACCAGTAACAGGATCGAGGCGATCTCAAAGGGGAGCAAAAAATCAACAAACATGGCTCTACCGATCAGTTCGGTATGACCGTAACTTGCTATCACTTCACTTGTCACACTACCACCGGTTCCGGTTGCTTCACCCGCTCCAAGAAAATAAGCAGAAACAAACAGAACCAGCGCAGCAAGAACTCCGGCTCCGGCCATTCCATGGGTGTAGCGCTCTTTCACTGCCAGACCAAGGTTCAGCAACATGATGACAAAAACGATCAGCACCATAATTGCTCCGGCATACACCATAATTTGAATCGCAGCCATAAAGGGAGATTCCAACATGATATAAAACACCGCAAGGCAGAGAAAAGTGGTAATCAGATTTAAGGCACTGTTGACCGGATTACGGCATTGAGTGACAAAAATTGCCGAAATGACAGCAACCGATGCGGTAAGATAAAAAAGAATGACTTCCATGATAACGTGAGCTCCTTGTTACGACTTGAGAAGACGTTGCTTGCCAAAGTCAAAATCATCGCGGCTGAAGTTTGCCAGTTCGTAAGCATCAGTCATTTCAATTGCTTCCATCGGACAAGCTTCAACACAGTAGCCACAGAAAATACAGCGCAGCATGTCGATTTCAAAAACTGCTGGATATTTTTCACCCTTTTCATTTTCAGCGGGGACTACCGTGATACATTTTGCCGGACAAACCGTCGGGCAGAGATAACAGGCGACACATTTCTCACGATCCGGGGTCGGAACTAGACGATGAAGCCCTCGAAAACGCGGTGACATCTGTAGCTTCTGCTTCGGATACTGCACTGTTGTCGTGTTCCCAGGCAACAGATGCTTCAGGGTAATACTCAAGCCTTTGGCAAACTCTTTAAACATAACTATCCTCTACACAACGTGGGTTACTACCAGAGAAGAATTGCAATACCTGTGACCACAATATTTATAAGTGCCAAGGGCAGCATCACCTTCCAACCCAGGAACATCAACTGGTCGTAACGAAGACGCGGGAAAGTTGCCCGAATCCAGATGAAGAAGAACATGAATGCAAATACTTTGATCAGAAAGTTTATCCAGCCATAGAATGGCCCACTCCATCCACCTAGAAATAAGGTTGTAGCAATTGCAGACACAGTGATCATGTTGGCATATTCAGCCATAAAGAACAGAGCGTATTTCATCGCCGAATATTCGGTACAGAAACCAGAAACCAGCTCGGTTTCGGCTTCGGGCAAATCGAACGGAGTCCTGTTGATTTCAGCCATAGAGCCAATAACAAACAACCCAAATGCCAGAGGTTGGCAAAAGATATACCAGTTTGGAATAAAACTGAGTGATTCAATTCCCCAGAGAGGCAACTGCTGCGCCGCGACAATGCCACGCAGACTGAGGGTTTCTGAAAGCATAAAAATAGCAACAATAGAGAGGCCAACGGCAAGTTCGTAGGAAATCATCTGTGCCGTTGAGCGAATACCACCGAGCAAAGAATATTTATTATTGGATGATAAACCTGCCAGCACAATGCCGTAGACCCCGAGCCCGGCCATCGCCACGATGAACAGCACACCAATGTTCAGATCGGCTATCTGCATCGGAACCGTATACAGGGTGCCATCGTAGGTAAACTTAAGATCCCCCCCGAAAGGAATGACCGCAATCGAAATAAAAGCGGGAGCCAGAAGCATCATCGGGGCGAGGATAAAAGCAAACCAGTGCGCCTGAGAAGGGATAATGTCCTCTTTAAAAAAGAGCTTCACCCCGTCTGCAATTGGCTGCAACAGACCCTTTGGACCCGTCATGGTTGGTCCCATCCGAGTCTGCATTCTGCCAATGATCTTACGCTCTGCGTAGGTCGCATAAGCAACAATCAATATCGTCACTACAAAAGCCACTGCAATTTTTACCAGCATGACTCCTGTAAATAACCAAGGCGTTTCCGAGAGTGTCAGAACTTCTGGCGTCATGACCATCCTCTTCCTTCATCAGTCTATGGCATTTCTGCCGTTTTCAGCCGGTTAGCACTACTACCAGCAATCCAATAAAATAAAGTACACACTAACTCATCAATTACCGGTCAATTTCACCCAGGACGATATCGAGCGTCCCAATAACAGCAATAACATCGGCCAGCAATTTTCCTTCTACCATCTGTGGTAATCCTTGCAGATTGACAAAAGACGGTGGACGTATCTTCATTCTAAACGGATGGGAAGAACCATCAGAAATAAGATAGAAACCAAGTTCACCCTTAGGAGCTTCAACGCTCTGATAAATCTCACCCGGTTCCGGATTAAAACCTTCAGTAACAATCTTGAAGTGGTGAATTAAACTCTCAATATTACTAACAACGTCCTTCTTTGGTGGCAGGACAATTTTAGGACAATCTGCCAATATTGGCCCCGGTTTCAGCTTATCGAGCGCTTGCAAGATAATCCGAGCGGACTGGCGCATCTCATCGAGTCGCACCCGATAACGGTCAAATGTATCGCAGCCAGTTCTAACCGGAACTTCAAAATCATAATCCTCGTAACCGCTATAAGGGTTATCGCGACGCAGATCCCAGTCAACTCCGGAAGCGCGCAATGCCGGGCCGGTAATACCAATATCGATAGCCGCCTCGGCACTGATCTCACCAACACCAATAGTCCGCTTCTGCCAGATTCGGTTGCCGGTCAACAGCCCTTCATACTCTTCAATATGTGCAGGCATCGATTCAACAAAAGCACGGATTTCACCTTCAAGCCCATCAGGAAAATCGGCAGAAAGACCTCCAACACGGAAATAGTTGGAAGTCATCCGGGCACCTGAAACTTTTTCATAAATATCGGTAATACATTCCCGCTCACGGAAGCAATAGAGAAAAACTGTCATTGCACCGATATCAAGCGCGTGACAGGCCAGCCAGACCAAGTGACTTTTTAAGCGGGTTAACTCGGTCATA
The DNA here is from genome assembly GCA_029933365.1 of Desulfuromusa sp. Next base: position 45,562 of record JAOZOH010000004.1, read on the forward strand.
ATGACCCGAACTCGTTGCACCCGCTCCGGTATCTCATCAGTAATCCCAAGTAATTTTTCAACCGCCAGAACATAGCCGAGGTTGTTACTCATCGGCGCCAGATAATCAAGACGATCCGTCAGTGGAATGATCTGGTGATAAGTGCGATGCTCAGAAAGTTTTTCAATCCCCCGATGCAGGAAGCCGATATGCGGAGTTGCCTTCTGGACAATTTCACCATCGAGCTCAAGGATCAACTGCAACACACCGTGTGTCGACGGGTGCTGAGGACCCATATTGATGGTCATTGTTTCGCTGGTATTTGCTGCCATTGTATGCCTCGTTCGATTAAGAAATATCTAAAGCGTTAGTTAGGAAAGTCGCCCCTGATAAGGCTCACGATCAGGCCCCTGCAAAGGATAGTCTTTACGTAGTGGGTGCCCTTCCCAGTCAGCAGGCAGCAAGATGCGCCGCAGATCGGGGTGGTTATTAAACTTAATTCCCATCAGATCCCAACACTCACGCTCATGCCAGTTGGCCGTTCCCCAGACAGTACTGACAGTATCAATATTGGCGTCCTGCTCTGCAACCGACACTTTGATCCGAAAGCGTTGCTTTGTCGTAATATTATAGAGATTATAAACCACCATGAAACGTGGAGATTGTCCCATATAATCAACCCCACAAAGATCGCAAAGCAGGTTGTAGCCAAAATCATCCCGCATAAAAGTGCAGATATTCACAATCTGCTCCTTTTTAACCGTGACCGTTGTTTCACCACGAAACTCAACAACATTTAAAACTTCCGTGGAGAATTTTGCCCTTAGTTTTTCAACAATCGCTTGATCGCTCATTGATTTTCCCTGTTATCAACTGATGGCCATCAGGCCTTATTGTGAATCACGCTACCAACACCGATAGCAGCGCCAAAGGTATTGCGCTCAGCCCGAATTTTATCCTGAAGTTTCATCAAGCCATAGAGCAAACCCTCGGGACGCGGGGGACAGCCGGGAATATAAACATCGACCGGCAAAAACTCATCCACACCCTGCACTGTACTGTAGGTATCAAAGATACCCCCGGAAGACGCACAGGCTCCCATAGCGATCACGTAACGTGGCTCCGGCATCTGCTCATAAACAGTCTTGATGACCGGAACCATCTTCTTGGTCACGGTACCAGCAATAATAATAACGTCCGCCTGACGTGGAGAGGCGCGGAACAGAATCCCCATTCGGTCAAGGTCAAACCGGGCAGCACCGGTTGCCATCATTTCGATCGCACAGCACGCCAGACCAAAAGTCATCGGCCACATAGAACTGGCTCGTGACCAATTAACTAGTTTATCCAGACTCGTCGTGACAAAACCACTGCCGAGTGTCTTAGGTATCTTTGGTTGCTCTACTCCCATTCCAGAGCTCCTTTTTTCCATACATAGATAAAGCCGACAAGCAGAATAATGATAAACACGCCCATCTCAACAAAGCCAAAAACTCCGAGGCGCTTAAACATAACAGCCCAGGGATAGAGAAAAACTGCCTCAATATCGAAGAGAATAAAAAGCATCGCAACAATGTAGAACTTGATAGAAAAACGCTCTTGAGCTGAGCCAAGCAGAGGCATACCGCATTCATACGGAGCCAACTTGACCTCACTCGGCTTCTTCACCCCAATCAATCGGGACAAAACAACCGACCCAATGGCAAAAGCGAAAGCGATCCCCATAACAACGAGAATCGGCAAATAAATATCCAGCATACAAACCGCTCCTTCCATAGAAGAGATTGAACCGTTCAGCCGTGCCTGCAAGCTGGCAGGATACTCCACAGCGTGTGAAAAACTAGGATAAATCCCCCAATATGTCAAGAGAAATACCGTATACTGTATGCAATTAAGCCAGCTGGGATAATCCACTTTAAGTCTGGAATTACAGTAGCTTTCAGTTGATTTTCGTTTTCTTAACCTAAGTTTTTTATTGCCTTCCTGGGCGGGAGACAGAATTAGCACGTAAAACTAACGGGGGAGGTGCGTCTACCCTCATTTTGCCAATTTGATTAATTCACCCATCTGTTCGCGATTAAATATGTAATGTTTACGACAATATTCACAGACGACCTCAACAGGGTCCTGCTCTTCAATAAGAGAGTTCAATTCAGATTTTCCGAGACCAATCAACATCTGTTCAATCTGCTGCCGATTGCAGGGGCAGAAAAATTGCAGCGGTGTTTCCTGTTCCACCTGAAATTTATCCGACTCAAAGATACGGGCAAGAATTTCAGTAGGTGTCAAGCCCTGTCGCAGCATGCTGGTTGTTGGCGGCATTTTTTTCAGTCGTTCGGTTAACACCTCAACCTGTTCAGCATCTCCTGGGGGGAGGGATTGAACCAGAAAGCCCCCGGCAACGGCGACCCGCCCTTCCAGATCAAGCTCCACTCCCAACCCGATACTGGAGGGGACCTGCTCAGAACTAGTCAGATACCAGGCCAGATCTTCGGCAATTTCACTGCTCTGCAATTGCACCATACTCTGATAGGGGTTTTTCAGGCCAAGATCTTTCCAAACATGGAGAAATCCAGCCCTACCAACCGCACCAGCGACATCAAAATGATCTCCATCCGGGGGTAAATTGGCTACTGGATTGCGAATCGTTCCCCGGATTTTTCCTGCGGCGTCAGCCTCAACACTCAACTTACCTAGTGGCCCATTCCCCTCGACAACCAGAGCAAGTCGCTGCTGCCCCTTCAACAAACAGCCCAACAAAGCTCCACCAGTCAGCAGGCGCCCTAGCGCAACAGTTGCGGTAACATCGGTCTCCTGTTTTTCACAGATAGTGCGAACCAATTTGGTTGTTACCGCTGCAGCAGCACGAAACAAGCCATCGGGGCTGACCACCCGAATTAAATGATCTTCCATTTTTTGTCCTCATCACAACCGGTATTAAGCTCTTAAACGATGCCCCTTGCCGATCAGCCAGGCAGCCCATACAAACAAGGCTGTCGCTATCCCCAAACTGACCCCGAAAGCAATCAAAAAGCTGGTATCACCAACCCCGATAATCGCATGCCGAAAACCATCAATCAGATAAAATAATGGATTGAGATAAGAGAAGGCCCCCCAAGGATCGGGGAGGATAGAAATTGGATAAAACACTCCACCGAGATAGACTAATGGTAAAATTAAAAAATTACTGTACATTGAAAGCGTATCGAAATTATGCGCATAAATTGCAGCGATTAAACCAAACTGGGCAAACAGAAAACTGGCTATAACCGCCATCAATATAGCCAACAGGGGAAATTCCCATGGTAATTCTGCAAACATAGTTGAAATCAGCCAGACCACCGTTCCAACCAGCAGCCCGCGTAGCATTGCCGCCAGTGTATAGGCCATGATGAACTGCGGCGGACTGACTGGAGTCACCAGCAGATCGACAATTCCCCCAAGATATCTTGACATAAATAGGGAGGAAGAGGTGTTGGCAAAAGTATTATTTATCACCCCCATAATAATTAGGCCCGGGATGACAAACTGGGCATAACTGAACCCTTCAAGCACATGAAGCCGCTCTCCCAAAGTTGCCCCGAAGATAAAAAGATATAATGACGCCGTTACTATCGGGGTTAACAATGTCTGAGTCGAAACTCTTACGAAACGCAAAATTTCCTTGCGCAGCAGAGTGAAAAAGGGGAGCCAGGGATAATATTTATTATCTGGACTGGTTATCATTCCCGCCCCCTTTCATTCCAGTCAGATGAATAAAAACATCCTCTAAACTACTCTGATCCGTTTCAATATCTCGAATCTTCAAACCTAATTCCTTGAGTTGGGTTAATACGTTCCCTGCTCCTTCACCGACTGGCAAGCTAAGCAGAAGAATATTGCCACCCTCTTTCAATTTGGGCGAATATAGATCCAGACTCGCAGGAGGTTTCACCAAAGGTTCTTCTAACCAAAGGCGCAACTGACGATTGGATAGACGCCGGATCAGCTTTTGTGTCTCCTCCAGCGCAATCAATTCCCCATGGTGCATGATGGCAATGCGGTCACACATCTGTTCAGCTTCTTCCAGATAATGAGTTGTCAGCAAAATCGTTGTTCCCTGCCGGTTAATTTCCCGAACAAATTCCCATAACCCGTGCCGCAACTCAACATCGACTCCGGCAGTTGGTTCATCCAGAATTAACAGTTTTGGTCGGTGGATCAGTGCCTTAGCAATCATGAACCGCCGCTTCAACCCCCCCGATAGTTTCAACATCACCTTATCCAGGTGATGTTCCAACCCAAGCCGTTCAATCAATAACTGGCGCCAGGCAGGATCATCTTTAACTCCATAGTAACCAGCATGAAGCCTGAGGGCCTGATCAACGGTAAAAAAATTATCAATGACAATTTCCTGATTGACGACTCCCAGCATCCTTCGAGTGTGCCGATAATCGCGCTGATTGTCATAGCCAAAAGCGGTGATGCTTCCGGATCCCAATCGGACAACCCCGGATATCATGTTGATCGTGGTACTTTTGCCAGCACCATTAGGACCGAGCAAACCAAAAATCTCACCCTCATGAATAGTGAAATTGACCCCCTTTACTGCCGGTATCCCATTAAAGGACTTGTGTAAATCTTCTATAATTAATGCACTCATCAGGTAAATATACAGCTGCGCCTTCAGCTGTGCAAGAACGGAGCGTGACAAATCAATTATATTTATAACCAGAACGAAAACCTTCTAATTTCGGCATCTTGACAGAAACAATAAACTTAACCATGATGGTGACATATAAGCCTCATTCAACTGACTAAATCGATATCTCAGGATAGACTCACAAGAAAAGAATCTACCAATGATCATAAAGCAAATACACTCTTACCTGATGGCAAAAAGCTACGACTATGCCATGCGGAGTACGGAAAAACGTTGCCTGCAAAAATGGCGCAAAGAACTACTGACTCAGGCCGACGGTGATCTGCTGGAGATCGGGGCGGGAACCGGTGTCAATCTCCCTCACTATCCAGAAAGAGTGTCGCGGATTACCCTTAGTGAGCCAGATGTCCAGATGCGCAAACATCTACAGCACAAAACGGACAGATTGCAAAATGATAGATTTGACATTACCCCCTGGGGAGTTGAATCAATAGAAATGCCGGATGCCTCATTTGACACGATTGTATCCACCTTGGTGCTCTGCTCCGTTCCCAGTCTCGAAACCAGCCTCAACGAAATCTATCGTTTATTACGATCCAATGGTGTATTACTTTTTCTTGAGCATGTTATTTCGGAGCATCGACCGACCCGAACCTGGCAACGCAGGATTGAGCCCTTCTGGAGTCTTTGTGCTGGCAATTGCCGCTTAACTCGTGATACAGCTGCCGCTATCCATGCCAGCGGTCTTGAAATCGAACAGTTGACTGAAGCCCCAATGGTTGGAGCCCCAGCCTTTGTGCGTGGAACAATTCGTGGTGCAGCGAGAAAAGTATCCAGTTGAGGGAAGAGAAATCACCCATGTCAGTCCTGAAAAAAGTGCTACATCAATGGTTCTCATCCGGAAGATTTTCGGTATATCAATCGACTATTACTGAGACAACAGATAGCTTTATCCTCGACGATAATTTTGATTTTGATAGAGTTCCCGCCTGCCCTTCCTGTGCTTCCAATAATGTCGCTATCTTTGTCTATGGCAAACCACGGTTGAGCAGAAAAGTTATTGAGGGGTTCGAATCGGGAAAAATTATTTCCGGTGGTTGCATGATTCGTAAAACTGCTCCAAAATGGCACTGTTACAATTGCAATAAAGATTTTGGACGGCTACGGTAAGTGGCCACAATTTAATTCAACCTGAATCGTACATGCAGATTCAAGCAAAACCCAAGGAGAACAATAACTATGGCAAAAGCAAGTGCACGTCACATCCTGGTTCCGACAGAAGAGGATTGTAATAATTTAAAAGCAGAAATTGAGGCCGGTGCCGACTTTGAAAAGATTGCTGAAAAGCATTCAAAATGTCCATCCGGCAGACAGGGGGGAGCACTGGGGGAATTTTCTCCAGGTCAAATGGTGAAAGAATTTGATGAGGTCGTTTTCAGTGGTGAAGTTGGAAAAGTTCTCGGTCCGGTAAAAACTCAGTTTGGATATCATCTGATTGAAATCACAGATAGAACTGAATAATAAATCAAAACACGGCCCCCGCTCATAAATAAGCGGGGGCCGTGCCATATTTTCAACGCAGAATAAATACCCAAAGGGCATCAATCCATCAACTTATCCAACTCTAACAGAATTTCTGTCTGCTCCTGGATTTTTTCATGATAATAGTTCCAGACATGGTAGCTCTGCAATCCGAGAATCGTTAATCCAACCGCAAAAACGGCCCAGAAATTTTCACTCAACCCCTCAGAGAAATGATAAAAAAGATAGAAGGCTCCAAGGTAGCCAAAGTGACCTAAAGCGCCACGTGGCCTTTTATCACTGGCCATCTGGGTTAAAATTAGAATAATCGCTGAAAATCCATAGATCAGCAAGGCCCCGTTAATATACTTAACTGGTGGACCGGCCCCTAAAGCAGCACGAATGCCTTCACTTAATGGTGGGAGAAAATCAAAATTCCGAAACGCACCCATACTCAGTGCAGTAAACAGAGCGAGAATCCAGAGACCGGTACTGGAAAGCAACTCCAGCTTTTTAATCTTCGCCTGAACCTGCTTCCGCAAGGGATTGATATCCGGCAGAGGAGCTTCTGTTTCTTGAGTCATCGAGATCCATCGTCTACGTTTTTATCCGGGGCTCCCATTGCTTTCAAATCCCGCAAGGCTTGATCCCGTTGTTTGACTAATAGGCGAAAATCTTTATTTAACTTTCCAAGTTTATGATCGGATTTTGGCAGGTCGCTCTCAGCGACACCTTGTGCCGCCTGTTCAGCATTATATGTCAACCGGAGAATGGGCAGGAAAAGGTTCATCCTCAACAGAGCAGTCACCCCACCGATAGTCAGGAACAACACCATGATGCTGAAAATTATCATCCGGTATCTGAGCACTGCAAGCGTTTTTTCCAGAGCCTCACTTGCGACAGCAATACTAAAAAAGCCAAGAACCGGTTCACCTTCAGCATGAAAATGACAAGCAGCAGTCGAACATTTTGGTTCATTTAAAATTGGCAAAGAAATGGTAATATTGCCGCTGGCATGGTCTATGTCACGCTGACCTTGTTTTTTTGTCTCAAAGTCCGAGTGTAAAAAATTAGCAATATGAGTGTCTACTGTTTTTGATTGAATCTCTTGTTTGTCCTGACCCGAATACTGAATCTCGCCATCTTGGTTATATATTCTGATTAATTCAACACTCGACCGTGTTCCAATATTTGTCACAATATCCTGAATGGCACGTTGGTCATCTTCCATCATTGCAGATTTAGTCGACTTGACCACAGTATCAGCACAATTATTCACGTTCCGAAGTGCTTCCGCTGTCATATCTGACTTCACAAAGGAGTACAGCAGGATACAGACAAAAACAACAAATCCCGTGACTGCTATAGTTACTGGCACAATAGCTCTGGCAATTAGATTATCAAACATATTTTCTCCATGTCATTACCGTTTCACAGGGATAATAAAACAAAAATCCCTGACTGACAAAGGATATTCCTCCATCAGTCAGGGATTTATTGATTAAGCGTTAACAGAAACTTCTTGTGCTTCTCCAGCAACAACTACGACTTCAGACCCTGCCGCTTAATCTTTATATTTATAAAGAATCGGTAAACGAGCCAGGATAAAACGATAGGTTGCTATGTAGAGAGCAAAAATTGTAATGGCAATAATTATTTCCAACCTATGGGGAATTTCCTGATAAAGTTTCCAGTTGAACACAATCAAAGCCGTATTTAAACGGTTCAATAGGATGCCGAAAACCGTAATAAAAGCACCAATGCGGCAAATACCGACCAGCTTATTATGTGCACCATAAGCAAGCAGAGCCATCGGAACGATGGTACCGACAACTATTTCAAATAACCACCAGACGCCCCAACCTGTCACAATATAAGCCCACTCATTATCATGAGCGACAGCAATAATCTTCATGATGAGATAAGTGACAAGACCCAATGCCGCGCCTTTAGCCAGAGAGATAGTAATTCGATCAAGGTTATCAATAAATCGCTGGTCACAACGCCATTTCATTGTATAAATGACGATCGTACTGACACTGATCACCATACAGAGACCAGCGGGAATAGATGAGATAAAAAAGTGCAGCCATTGGAATGGGGCTGAATACCAGAGAGGGTGAACCTTCCCTGGAGCATAGACGAACAAGGCCCCCAAAGCTCCCTGGTGCAGGGTAGATAAAATGATCCCGGAAACGGTCAGACCAACGGTTCCTTTACGGATAAAATCATAACCTCGCTGAAAACCGATCCACTCAAAAAATGCGGTAGAAACTTCCATAACCTGGACTGAAAGATAAGTGGCAACGTGCCAACCAACCAGAAACAGAACTGCGGCAGGACCAAAGGAATAAACCATCGGATAGGAGAGACGCCACGGCTGGCCAAGATCAACCAGCAAGTAAACAACGGCGAAGAAGTAACCAAGCAGACCATTCAGCAGTGCCAATCGCTCAATTGGCTCAAAATCATGCCGACCGAAAATTTCGACGGTTGTTCCCAGCATAAAGCCTGAAGCAGACAGCGGCACCATACAGAAGAGACCAAAGCCCAGGAACAAACCCCAGGGATAGTCATAGCTGGCATGGGTAACCGCTCCCAGTGAGAAAAAGAACCGATAAATAATAACCGGAAACCCGATAGCAAAGATGACCGCCAGAATCCAGTTGAATTTATTTCGAAGCGCCTGACCAATATATTGATCCAGTGGCAAACCGAGGAACAGTTTTTCCATCAAAGACCATGATGATCCGTCCTCTTTTGAAGCTGCATCGTGAGGCTTAACGCCATAAGTAGCTAACTTTTTCATGATCAGTGACCCTCCTGCTTATCGTTGCTATGATCATCGCCATGACCGTGAGACTTTCCTTTAGTAGCAAGCAGGTGGAAACCTGTAAACAGTG
>JAOZOH010000159.1 GCA_029933365.1 Desulfuromusa sp.
CCCGGAACTTGTCCCCCACATCCGATTGTCAATTTTCAACTATAAATTACCACTTGATTCCGACCGTTCTCTTTGGCCTGATAGAGGGCTTGATCGGCAAAGTTAATCAGATCATTAATATTCTGTAAGGGTTGACCATGATATGAGACAATGCCAATGCTGACGGTGATTGTTTTTAGATTGCAGTCAAGTGAAAATGGCACTTCAGCACAAGCCTTCCGAATCTTTTCAGCCACGTGGTAACAAGAGTTGATGTTTGTCTCAGGCAGGAGGATAACAAACTCCTCACCTCCAAAACGAAAAGTAGAATCTGTCGTTCGCACCGTGTCCTCAAGGCGACCTGCCAGTTGCTGCAAAACATTATCACCACATTTATGACCGCAAGTATCATTTACCTTTTTGAAATGGTCGATATCAAGCATCATCAGCACCAGATCATTTTTATAACGACGACAGCGATTCATTTCCTGTTCAAATGTTTTAATAAAATGGTGGCGATTATAAAGACCGGTGAGCTGATCATGGGTGGCCATTCTCTCCAAGGCAAGCTGTTGCCTTCTCATGGTGATATGGGTATTTAACCGTGCCAACACCTCAACTTCCTGAAAAGGTTTGGTAATATAATCAACACCGCCAACCTCAAAACCGGTGACTTTGTCCTCTACACCGTCAAGGGCGGTCATAAAGATAACCGGGATAGAGGCGGTCTCTTTGTTTTCCTTAAGCTTACGGCAGGTTTCAAAGCCATCCATTCCTGGCATCATAACATCGAGGAGGAGAATCTCCGGCTGACCATTAGCAACTGCCTGTAGGGCTCGTTCTCCATTTTGGGCAACCATTACCTGAAAATTCTGCCGTTCAAGAAAGGTAAGAAGAACCTTCAGGTTGTTGGGCTGATCATCAACCACAAGAACTACCCCTTTTTTCTCAGTCATAAGCCTCACCCTTGTTTAAGGCTGCAATAAACTCTTCGATTTCAATAATCTGAAAACGGTCTGCCATCTGGTTGAGATGTTGGCTAAATAGCTGATATTTCCCCTTTTCTAGTTGACCAACCTCTTCACTCAACCTGCTGATAGCACTAATATCCCCAGCTAGAGTAAGGTCAGCAAATTGAAGCAACAACTCTTGGGGAGGGGCAATGATCTCCCCTGCCACAATTTCAAGTGGAGCAACCTTATCACTATACTCAAGTTCAATGGGGAGCAACTGAGCCAAACATTCCAGCAAGGCCGGGATAACAACTGGTTTACTGACATAGCCACTAAAACCATTTTTAAAGCAGTGTTTACGTAGCCTGTCATCGTTGCTGGCAGCGGCGGTAACTGCAACCACCGGGATATGACAGAAATCAGGATTATTTTGTAGCTCTGCGGTACAAGTAAAACCATCTTTGTCTGGCATCTGCAGATCCATCAGAATTAGATCGGGCTTAAAGTCGGCACAAGTAATCATTATTTCGTTAACATCTTTCTGCTCGGCACTGACGAAATTAAAATGTTCCAGAGTATCGCGCATTACTTTACGATTAGAATCCTGATCATCAACAATCAATATTCTCTTTGGGCTACTATCCTGGCCAATAATTGCATAACCGGTGATCTGTTGCTGAACATGTGATGCAGGCAACTCCTCCGCTGACTTATTAGCAACAGCAATGGTAAAGCTAAATGAGCTCCCTGGCCCATCGCCTGCCAAAGGATGTTCATTGATAGGACTTGTCAATTCTAGTTTACTTCCCATGAGATTGACAAATTTACTACTAATATCAAGACCAAGCCCTGTTCCTTCCGCATGTTTTAAGCGATCTCCGGTCTGCTGAAATGGTTGAAATATCTCCCTGTGCATTTCAGGAGGCACCCCAACCCCACTGTCCTCCACCGTAATGGTCAGCAGGGTCTGTTCCGCTACCTGAGACTGGGCGGAAACCTGTAAGCGGCAATGGCCATGGTCGGTAAACTTAACTGCATTTGCCAGCAGGTTCAGGATTACTTGGCGTAGCCGTAGTTCATCTGTAAAAATAACTGCTGGCAACGAATCGTCAGCTTCATAGCGGAACTCAATATCCTTGGCAATGGTCTTAACTTTGATAATATCAGTGATGCCTTGCATAAACTCGGGTAAGCGAAACAGGCTAGGAACTAGTTCCATCTTCCCTGCCTCAATCTTTGCCAAGTCAAGAATGTCAGTAATAAGCAATAATAGATGCTCACCAGACTGGTGAATAACCCTTATCCCATCCTGCTGTTTGGCAGTCAGATTCACGTCAGAGCTAAAAATCTGGCTGTAACCAAGAATAGCATTGAGCGGGGTACGTAATTCATGGCTCATGTTAGAAAGAAATACAGATTTGGCCTTGTTAGCACTTTCTGCGACCTGCCGTTCCTTGATAGCAAGCTCCCTCTCTTTATTCGCCGTGATATTCTGTACCGTCCCAGCAATTATCTGTTCGTTACCCTGAGGAGCATTCGTATATCTGGCGCTAACAAGTGCTGTAAAAGGCTGATTGGCAAGCTTTCCAAGGTCAATCTCAATGTTTTCCAATTTTTCATTTGCCTTGAACACGGCAAGAATTTGTCTGAAGGCCTTATGGTTCTCCAGCTCAGTAGATGCCTGATGACCATGATCCGGGTCAAGGCCAAACATCTTGAACAGAGCAGGGTTTGCCGTAATGATTCGGCCATCTAGGTCAATCTGGAAAATCCCCTCAACTGCATTGGCAAAAATTTGCCGATACTTTTTTTCAGAATCACGGGCGCTTCTTTCCGATTCTTTCAGCTCTACCACCCGATGATTCAGATCATCCAGAGTAAGCTTTAAGGTATCAGCCATCTGGGAGAAAGCGGTTGCCAACTGACCTACCTCATCGCGACTACGGATATCATGGTCAACATCAAGGTTGCCCGAGCCGATCTGGCGGGCAATCTGGTTGAGCTGATGAATGGGACGAACAATAGTGCTGACAATGGGTCGAGAAATAATGGCTCCGAGAAGCAGAAAAAGTACTCCAGTAATCAGAGCTCGCTGGGTAATACGTCTGCTTTGTTGTTCAATGTCTGTCAGCGAAAAGTGGACAACAGCAGTACCAACTCTGGTGCCATCAATCAGAATGGCAGAGGTTATAATGAGTTGCTTCTCTGAGAATAGCCATTGCAGCTCCTGCTCACTGGTGCTTTTTTTGCCACCAAGAGCGTACTGCGGTAAAATTTGCTCAATTTCTGTATGGTCAAGACTGCTGAGAATCGTCCCTTTGAGATCAAGAATCAAGGCTCGCTCAACATCTTTTTCATGGTTACGGATATCGTCAATAAAACTATGCAATGACTGGCGATCAATAAAGAAATTGCCGCTCTCCTTATTAATTACCGTGATGGCGTATTTACAATTATCTTGCAGGACTCTGGATAGGATCAGGGCTCTTTTTTCCAGCGCATCAAAAAGAGCCGCTTTGCTCATTTTAATATTGAGCAGGGTAGTACTGACCAGCAGGGCAAAGATAAGCACCACCACCAGCAGGTATATCTTTTGAAAAATTGAGGACATTATTTTTTCAGCATCTTGCCGTCATGCTGAGTATACACCGCGGCCCAGTCGGTTTCACAGCGGGTATTGGGAAACTGAGCATAATGAAATTTATTCCTATTCTGGCCACTGCGGTCATAGGCCAAATGATAATCATGGCAATAACTGCAAAAGCCGGCCAATTTGCGAAATCCGGCCTCTGCTTCGGGCAGTGAGGGCGCAGGTTTTTGCCGTAACAGTTTAAGCAATAGCCCGGCCTCTTTAGCCTCCGCTCGCAGTAGATCTGTGAAATTGGCAGGAGCATCTTTTACCGGCACATAAATTTTGATCGAACCATCAAGCCTTAAGCCATTAATGAGACGCTCTACAGCTTTAGCAGCAAGGGGAATATTACCGTGTTGCAAGGCTCGGTCTGCCTGCAACAAACCATCCTCAGCTAGATTTGATCCGGCTATATGACCAAAAAAACCAGTGAGGGCAGCTATGGCTTGGACAGTTCCCTCGGGAGTTGCACCGCCAACAATAATTGCAGTGCCAGGTCCATCAAAAGCATGGTCAATAACCTCAATGGTACCATTATCCGCCTTATCCCAGGCTACACGAGATTTTTTTTGCTGAACCAACTCCTGTACCAGACTGTTTTCACTGGGACCACCACAGAGAATCAAGGTTTTTTCCTGGCGATACTTGGCAGGAACATTTTCAGCAACAATGGCTACCTGATCGATTAGAGCCGTGGTATTGACGGACGTAAAAAATTCACCCAACCGTTCTGCCAGCTCAATTGTCTCGCTGGCGACAGAGCCGTTGAGACTGCTGCCTACCACGATATTAGTATTCATGGTACCAAAAGGGGTAACAAAGGCCACCTCCCGCAAAGCAACATTATCCGGGGCAAAGTGATTAAACACAGTGCCATCTGGCATACAACCAAATTCAATTGCACCCTGCTCTGAAGCGGCCAGCACGGTACTGTTGCCAATTAATCCAGTCATAATCAGTATGAAAATAAGGTGGCAAATGATTTTTCTTAGCTGAATATCCATGATGTTATCCTTCTAATGAGTTTCAAAGTCGGCCAGTAATGTCTTTATCTTTTCAAGTGAGGTGGTAATTGCCGTATGACAGACAATCCCTTGTCGATCCACCAAAACCACTCGTGGTACGTCTTTTAGCAGGTAAGGCTCCCGCAATTCTGCCCATTCATCCAGCAATATTGGGAAACCTGGTTGCAGTTGATCAATAAAGAGGGAAACCTTAAAGCCACTCTCACCAATACTGATTCCTACCAGCTCCAGTCCATTTTTTTTGTATTCCAAATAAGAATTCTTCAGGTCAACCATTATGCCTCGGCAATAAGGGCACCAGACCCCCCAGATCAGAATTAAGGTATGATCCTCCTTACTGATTAGCTCCTGTAGGTTGACATCCTGCCCTTTGAGGTTTGGCAAAGTGAAGTCTGGTGCCTTTTTCCCTACCTCAATATAATTATTCTCTGCCCAGCTGAAATTTACCAGCAGTACGAGGATCAGGGTAAAGAGACAGACTTGCCAACATTGACACCTCTTCCCATAAGCCCCAGTCATTGACTCCACCCGGCGATATCCGCAGCTGAAACCCAATCAATCCCCTTGATGTTACCCATTTCGTCTTCAAGTAGACCAACGACCTGCCACTGCTGCCCTGCGCTGTCTTGCTGGATAGAAACCCAGGCAGGCAGAGGACAGCTCTCGGTTATTGCAAAGGGAGACAGGTTAACACCCTGAACGGTGAGTTGATTAACATTTATCCAGAAGTTGCTGGTCGTGCTGAGTCCAGAGGTCTCCGTACGCAGTTCCCACAGGACAACCTTGCCCTTAAACCCCTCTGAGGCATCTAGGTTGCAGGCATAAGAAACAACCTCTGGTTTTCCGCTCTTCGAGAGCCTAGTGCTGAGGGCAAACTCCACCTCAGCAGGAGCTGGTAGTGACAACTCTTTTATCGTCTCACGACATTGTTGCAGCCACAGACCTGTAGCAGACGGTTTGATCAACCGGTTGCCATTAAAGATAATCAGCGGGGTATCCATCCCAATCAGCTTAGCTTTCTGCTGGCTAAATATGCTGTTTCTCACCCTGCCATCCCCATAGACAATGAGGAGCATATTATCCTTATTTTCGGCAGCAATTTCCTGCAGAAATTCCAGAGGATCTTGGGAGCTTGCATCACCTGCCAGAAAAAGTTCACAAATTATTTTGGGCGGCGGGGAAGCATAACAATTGGGATCAGAAATCCCCATCACAAGAAAAAAAGATAGGATAAAACCAAAGATTAGGTGCTTTTTCATGTCATTATAACCACATGTCAAGAAGAACAGATATTGGGCTTACAATAGAGATATGGTTTACAATATATAACAACAACATATCTATCAGTTAAAAGTAAACAATTTATTCCCGCAAAAATCTCCTTTCGATCAATAAGACAAACG
>JAOZOH010000342.1 GCA_029933365.1 Desulfuromusa sp.
GTACGTTCAGCAATCTGGGTCCCGTTATTGGCTTTTTGGATCGAACCCTCAATCAGCTCAGCTGTCTCTGATGCCGCTTTTGCACTACGGGCTGCCAGGTTACGGACTTCTTCAGCAACGACAGCAAACCCCTTACCATGCTGCCCTGCGCGGGCTGCTTCGACGGCGGCATTGAGTGCCAGAAGGTTGGTCTGGAAGGCAATTTCATCGATGACTTTAATGATCTTGCCAATGTCTTGACCTGCAGAGTTGATTTCGCCCATGGCTTTGATCATTTCGGTCATTCGTTCACTACCAGCATTTGCTGCTGTACTGGCACCGGTCGACAATTGATTGGCCTGTTGGGCATATTCACTGCTGGTATTGGTCTGACTGCCAATTTCATTCATCGAACTACTGATTTCTTCAACTGACGCCGCTGATTGTGCCGCACCATCTGAGAGGCTTTGAGCCGATTCGCTCACCTGTGAGCTGCCGGAATCAATTTGGTCACTGGCCATTTGAATTTGCAGCATAATCTGATTAAGGTCTTCTCCCAGCTTTTTCAAGCTGCCGCGGAGGAGATCGTGCTCATCACGTGGAGTGATTTCAAAGGTCAGATCACCACTGGCCAATCTTTGCAGGGAGGCAACCACTTCATTTTCCAGTGAGTCAGCAAAGCGATCCATCGTTCCTGCCAGTTGGCCGATCTCATCCTTGCGATCCATCTTCAGGCGTGTATTGAGATGGCCGTTTTCGAGTTCTTCTATCATCATGACGGTTTTCTTCATCGGTGCGGTCATGGAGCGGGTGATAAAGAATGCGAGAATGGCACTGAGCAACAGCGCACAAATACCAAGGATGGTTATTCCTGTTCGGGTACTATTGGCGGTGGCAATCATTTCACTATCGGACATAATATTTTGTTTGGATGTCTCCGTTATCTTTTCCAGTAATTTGCCAACTTTTTTCAGGTGGAGAGCTGTTTCGTTCTTATAGATAGCTTGAGCTGCTTCAGGGTTGGATGGACTATAGACCTCTTTGATATGCCGCCCGGAGGTGTGCAGAAGTCGATGGGGTTCTTCAAGGGCTTGCAGGTCGGCTTTGATTGAGGGCAATAGTTTTTCAGCAAACTTGCGACCTTCACCATAGTACCAAGTGCCGAGAGCACAGGTCTTATGGTCCAGTTTGACCTTTAATTTCGTAATCTCAGGATTATCAATAAAATTACGAACTTTATGTGCCCACTTCAAGTGCTTGTTTTCCAGATGAATCATCTCACTGCGAAGCTTGTTTCCACCGGAAACTTCAATACCGTTGTTGACAGTTGTTGTCAGGCCGAAGATTCCCCAGAGGAGGATAGCCAGTAACAGAGTCAGAATGGTGCCAGAGAGGAGAACCATTTTTGTCCCGATTTTTAAATTATTGAACATCCTATAACCTCCAAATACGATTTATTGTTAATCTGTTCATTTTGTATCGTTAAGCTATAAAGGAAAAAAGTGGAGAACGCTCTTCTGTCCTCCACTTCGATTAATCT
>JAOZOH010000343.1 GCA_029933365.1 Desulfuromusa sp.
TTATCTCCGGCATCGCCGAGACCGGGGAGGATATAACCGTTTTCGTTGAGTTTCTCATCAATGGAGGCAACATAGATATCAACATCGGGATGCTCTTTTTGAACCCGCTCAATCCCTTCTGGAACGGCAACGAGAAAGAGTCCACGGATACTGGTACATCCGGCTTTTTTCAACATGTCGATACAGGCGACCAGGGAACCGCCGGTTGCCAGCATCGGATCAAGGATCAGAGCTGTCCGGTCACCGATATTGCTGGTGAACTTTTCATAATAGGCGACTGGCTCCAGAGTTTCTTCGTTACGGTAGAGCCCGACAACACTGACCCGGGCACTGGGGATCAGATCGAGGACGCCATCCATCATTCCCAATCCAGCACGGAGAATCGGAACCACGGTGATTTTCTTCCCTTTGATTTTTTCAACCTTGACCGGTCCGTTCCAGCCGGTGATTGTCTTGGGTTCGGTTTCAAGATCTTTGGTGGCTTCATAGGTCAGTAACCGGGCGATTTCAGAGGCGAGATCACGGAAATCTTTGGTGCTGATATCGTGTTGGCGTAGCAGACCCAGTTTGTGTTTGACCAGGGGGTGATTGACTTCAAAGACGGCCATGATTTTCTCCTTGGGAAAAGTTTTATCGATTTAACAGCGCAGCATAAAAGCATCGATACCGTTGGTCAAGAGATTAGCCGCCAATATTGTGTTAGTCTTGAATAATGTATTTATTCTGATGGTGAGAACGGACTTTCTTCTTACAGATCAGTTGCGTTATAGTACGCGGTCGGTTGGTTTGGATTTTTTCGGGAGTTATCATCACGTGGCATCTATCTCAGTTAAACATCGGGCCGAATATCTTGCTTTGCGGGGTGTTTCGGCTATCGTCAGATGGTTGCCACGCCAAAGTGCTTTAACTTTCGGGCGGATTGTCGGGCGACTCTCACGGTGGGTGCTGCGGAGTCGCTATCAGCTTGCAAAAGAAAATATGAGCATGGCATTGCCGGAACTGAGTGAAGCAGAAATAGAAAAAAATATCCTGAAAAACTTTGAACATATTGGTCTCTGTAGTGTTGAAATGCTGCGCTTAGATATGTTTAAGCCCGGCAGCGATGATCTCCAGCGTTATTTTGAGCTTGTTGATCTCCATCATTTGGAGAATGCAATCGCCTTGAAAAAAGGGGTCATTATCTTAACTGCCCACCTCGGTTCATGGGAAATTGGGCAGTTTGTCTTTCCCGAACTTGGTATCCCTTTTGATGTCGTAGCGAAACCGATGAAGAACCCCCTGTCAGACCATTTTTTTGAGGGACTTCGAACCTCCTTCGGGTCGGAGGTTCTCAACAGCCGAAAAGGGGCCCGGAGAATTCTTAAATCATTACAGGGACAGCGGGTTGTGGCGATTCTGCTGGATCAACATATCTCTCCACCCGGTTCGGTTGTGACCGAGTTTTTCGGCCGAAAAGCTTATACAACTTCGGCGATCACGACTCTGGCAATGAAATACCAGATACCGATTGTGCC
>JAOZOH010000160.1 GCA_029933365.1 Desulfuromusa sp.
ATGGAAGCAAAATAAAATCTGTCGCTAATTTACAGAAAGAATGTTGCTTTATCAGTAGTATTGTTTTAGTTGACAAAAAACTCACTGCTTCAACTCAATTGTCACCACTAATTCACCGTCAGAAACATCAACAACTATTTGAGAACCTTCCGCAACGTCACCGGCAATCAGTACCCGACCAACTTTTGTTTCCAATTGCCTCTGAATAAAACGTTTGAGTGGCCGTGCACCGTAGACCGGGTCGTATGCGGTTTCGGCAATATAATCACAGGCGGCATCTGTTAACTCAAGACCGAGGTTCTTTTCAGCCATCCGTTTACTCAATTCTTCGATCAGCAGGAGAACAATCTGCTTGATTTCCCCCTTGCTCAGCGGTTTAAAAATAATCGTATCATCAACCCGGTTTAGAAACTCCGGGCGGAAACTCTGGCGCAACGCCTGCTCAACCTGATGGATGACTTCAGTCGGAATCACGCCATTACGAATTCCTTCAATCAGATAATCAGACGCGATGTTTGAGGTCATTATAATAACGGTATTTTTAAAGCTGACCGTACGACCTTTGGAATCTGTAGCGCGTCCATCATCCAGAATCTGCAATAGAACGTTAAACACATCAGGATGGGCTTTTTCAATTTCATCAAACAGAATGACCGCATAGGGATGCCGACGCACCGCCTCCGTCAGTTGTCCCCCTTCCTCATAACCGATATATCCGGGGGGTGCCCCAAGCAAACGACTCACCGCATGTTTTTCCATATACTCTGACATATCGATACGAATTAAATTATCTTCGCTATCAAATAATGTCTCTGCCAGCGTACGTGCCAGTTCCGTCTTACCAACACCAGTCGGACCAAGGAAAATAAATGAGCCAATCGGCCGACGGGGATCCTTGATTCCAGCGCGTGCCCGGATGACCGCATCAGTGACCCGTTGCACAGCTTCGTCCTGACCGATAACCCGTTGATGGAGGATATCATCCAATTTGAGGAGTTTGTCTCGCTCACCTTCCACCAATCGGGTCACTGGAATCCCAGTCCAGTTGGCGACAATTTCGGCAATCTCGTCTTCTGTGACCTCTTCACGCAGGAGCTTAACCGTATCATCCGTTTTTTCCATTTTTTCTTCTTTGACCTGTAATTGCTTTTCCAATTCTGGCAAACTGCCATGCTTTAATTCAGCGGCTTGATTAAGGTCATAGTTACGTTCTGCCTCAGCTATCGCCAAACGAACCTGCTCAATCTCCTCACGCAACTGCTGAACCCCACGGATACCACCCTTTTCTAACTGCCACTGCGATGCCAAGGTATGCTCGCTTGATTTTAATTCGGCCAATTCTTTCTGCAATACCTCCAGACGTTCACGACTGGCTTGATCTTTCTCTTTTTTCAGTGCTGCTTCCTCAATTTCCAGCTGCATTAATCTGCGGGTGATAGCATCCAGTTCAGCTGGCATAGAATCAATTTCGGTACGGATAGTTGCACAAGCCTCATCAACCAGATCAATCGCTTTATCGGGAAGAAACCGGTCGGCAATATAACGATGGCTCAATTCAGCTGCTGCCACCAGAGCATTGTCCTGAATCCGGACCCCGTGATAAACCTCAAAACGTTCCTTCAGTCCCCGGAGGATACTGATGGTTGTTTCAACATCTGGCTGTTCAACCATCACTGGCTGGAAACGTCGCTCCAGAGCAGCATCTTTCTCAATGAGGCGATATTCGTCCAGGGTCGTTGCCCCGATACAGTGCAGCTCCCCCCGGGCCAGCATCGGCTTAAGCATATTTCCTGCATCGATAGCCCCTTCAGCCTTACCGGTTCCAACAATCGTATGCAACTCATCAATAAACAGAAGAATCCGTCCCTGGCTATCCTGAACTTCCTTAAGAACCGCCTTAAGGCGTTCCTCAAATTCACCCCGATACTTTGCTCCAGCAACCAGAGCTCCCATATCGAGTGAAAAAACTGTTTTATCCTTCAGACCCTCAGGAACATCGCCACGGACAATCCGATGCGCCAAACCCTCGACAATGGCAGTTTTACCCACCCCCGGTTCACCAATCAGAACCGGATTATTTTTAGTTTTCCGCGACAGGATTCTGATCACCCGTCGGATCTCTTCATCCCGCCCGATCACAGGATCTAATTTTCCTTTTTTTACCTCTTCAACCAGATCTCGACCATATTTTTCCAGAGCTTCATAAGTTGCTTCCGGATCCTGACTGGTCACCCGTTGATGGCCACGAACCTCGGTTAATGCCTGGAGCAGTTTGTCACGATTGATGGTTAGTTTTTTGAATAGCCGACCAGCAACAGTACGCTCCCCTTCATCAACCGCTGCCAGAAGAATATGTTCAACACTGACATATTCATCTTTCAACTGTTTTGCTTCCTTTTCTGCCTGAAGCAAGAGGTTGCTGAGCCGTCGGCTGGCATACAATTTACTGCTATCAGCTCCCGGTCCACCAATTTTGGATCGGGATTGCAGATCCTGATTCAAACCATCAGTAACCGCTGTGGCATCAATCTCTATCTTTTCCAGCAAGCGTGGGATCAAACCTTCCGGCTGTTCACAGAGAGCTAACAGCAAATGTTCACCATCGATTTCTGCATGCCCCAAGCGCAAAGCTAGAGCCTGAGCCTCCTGCAAGGCTTCTTGGACTTTTTGGGTGGTTCGATTCAAATCAATCATAGTAGCTCCTGATAAATATATTTTTGACTCAACAACTATCCACTTTAATTATAGCGCTAAAAAACAACTCGACAGAAAAAAAGCCAAGGTAATTTAACCCTGGCTCAATTCTGCATCAGTGCAATGTTTTAACAGCAATTTTTTTCGGCTTTTCTCCCTTGCTTTTCGGTAACCGCAGGGTGAGAACTCCGCCTTTCAGGGCAGCATTTCCAGCATCAGCATCGATCCTGTCGGAGAGCCTGAACTGCCGGTAGTAACCACGTTGTTTTTCATTTTCAGCGGCTTTAATTTCTGCTTCCAGAGTTAATACCCCGCGGGAAACTTCCAGTTGCAATCCCGATTCCTCAACTCCCGGCAAATCGGCCATGACAACCAGCTCTTCTTCTGTTTCATAAACATCAACCATCGGGGTTAAACGAAAAATTTGCTTTGCCGGATTAAGTTTATCTTCCTGATGTTTTTGGTCCATAACTTGATTTCCATCCATAACTTATCTCCTCAATCTATTCTGATTATGTTTCAACTCACGGCAAATTTAAGCGACGTTGATGGTAATTTTTTTCGGCAACGCTGAAGCAGCTTTCGGCAAATTAATCTGCAAAATACCCTGTTTGTACTCAGCTTCAATCTTCTCCGTATCAATATCTGCAGAGAGTTGCAGATGCTTCTCAAATGTCCCACCGCTACGCTCCTGTAGATGCCAACGAACATCCTGCGGCAATTCTGGAGTCAAAAATTCACCTGAAACAGTCAGGCGACGACCCAGAACACTGATATCAAGTTTTTCGATATCCAGCCCAGGAAGAGGAGCTTCGACACTAAAATTTTCGCTGTCATCAAGAACTTTAATATTGATCTGTTTTTCTACAGAGCCATAAGCCGGGCTAAACCCGAAGCCCCGAAAGAGCTGATCCATTTCGCGCTGGACATTTTCCATCTCATTCACAAACTGTAATCCAAACATTTTATTCCTCCTTGTTTTTTGGTGTATTGATTTGATCTCCGGGCAAAGTTATTACAAGGGGAATGCCAAAACCTTTTAAAATTATTCACTTGTAAAATCGATAGGTTAAGAGGTTAGACAAAAATGATTTCCAAACCTGCGACGTTGCAGGAGTTGCAGAGTGGCTGGTAATGCGACAAGTGCGACGTCGCAGGATTTGAATTGAGAAGAATAGGTTCAATGGCTAAGCAAAAATTTCGCGCTGCAAGCGCATGGTAGTTTTTTAGGGGTGAAGATATACATAAGCGTGTCGAAATCCTGAAAAACTGCGACAACACCGCAGGACGGTCTTTTGCGCCGCCATCAGGAAAGATCGTCACGGGTCAGGTTGAGGCGCTGCAGGTGGCGATACAGTGTTGCACGGTGAACACCCAGTCTCCTGGCTGCTGCTGAAATATTTCCAGCGGCTTCCTGGTAAGCTTGGCGAATCACATCCTTTGATAATGCAACCCTTTTGCCCGGAATTTGCTGAGCAGTATCAACTTGATACAGAGGTTGTTCAGAACTTTGAGAATAGGGAATCACAACTGGCAGGTTCTGTCGATTTTTATCCGCTGGTGAGGGATTAACAGAACCCGCAAACTGTTGACGCTCGTGAATCCATTCAGAAAAAGCCCGCGCACCGATTGCCTCTGTCTCCGCCTCTACAACCACTCGCTCAATGACATTGCGCAATTCGCGGATATTCCCAGGCCAAAGATAAGATTGGAGTAACCGGATTGCTTCGCTGGTCAAACGTTTCACTCCCTTACCATACTTGGCATTGAACTCCTGTAGAAATAACTCCGTCAGCAGGGGAATATCTTCGGCTCGTTCTCGTAATGGAGGGAGGTGAATCCGCAAAACAGCCAACCGGTGGTAAAGATCAGCCCGAAAATGCTTTTCTGCAACAGCCTGTTCCAAAGGGATATTGGTCGCACCAATAAAACGGACATCAACCTGACGGCTCTTTTCGCCACCAACTCGCTGCACCCGGCCATCCTCTAAAACCCGCAGCAGCTTCGTCTGGGTATGCAGTGGCATATCCCCAATCTCATCCAGGAATAAGGTTCCACCATCAGTTCGTTCAAAATAACCACGATGCTCCCGCACCGCACCAGTAAAAGCGCCGCGCTCATGGCCGAACAATTCCGATTCCAGCAACTGTTCGCTGATAGCAGCACAGTTGAGAGCCGCAAACGGCTTCTCATGACGCGCACTTTCTTCGTGCAGTGCTTGGGCAACCAGCTCTTTCCCTGCTCCTGTTTCACCAGTAATAATGATTGCAGCATCAGAGGCGGCATAGAGGCGAATCTTTCTGAAGACTTCATGCATGGCAGGGCTATTGCCAACCATATTGCGGAAGCCACTCTCTTGTCTGCTGGCGATTGATTCGCGCCTGAGGCTGATCCGTACCAGTTGGCCAAGATAATCTTCACTGAGTCCAGCAAATTGGACATCTGCGAGAAACCCCGGTTGATCTGGCAAGAGACGTAACTTAACCCCGGTCAAATTTTGGCCCTGCTCTAAAACTTCGGCGGCCAGGCTGGTAATTGTTGGAACTGCTGAGGGGAAAAGTGCGGCGGGAGAACGGCCTCGAGAATGGACCGGATCAACCTGCAGCCATTGCGCCAAACGGTCAGACAGAGACTGCACCTGCCATTCGCCGTGTCCACAGCTAACCAGAACAAGATCGGGAGCGACCGCAGGAAGATGTTCAGAATTATGTACTTTTGAGTTCATCATATAATCAGCGCAGCAAGGTTGCCAGATAATCTTCCAGGGCCTGTTTGCCCAGTTCAAATTGAGTCAGCTGTACTCCCATACCCGCTTTATTGGCAAGTCGGATCAAATTGGGGGGCACTTTTTTTGCCCAGCGGACGCGCCCATAAACAATGACCTGTTGTTCATCCGGCAACATGATCTCAATCAGCAACTTTGCTCCGGGTCGTTCCGGCTGGCCAGTAATAATATACAACCCACCAGCAGAGGCATCACCAGTAAAAGCAACCCGCTTTGGATAATCGACGCCAAAACGTACTTTAAGTCGTTTCTTCTTACGTACCGGTTTGCGCTCTGCCTTCACAACATCCTCCTCCACACCAAAACATTTTTAAAAAGACCAAGAGCCAGCAACAGCTCCTCATCCAGATCAACATTAGAAGCATAGTAGAAGCATAGCAAAAAAACGATAAAAACACAGGGGAAAGTAATCACAGGAGTTCACCCAAAAAAACACATGCATCGATGTAACCATTTGACATGCCA
>JAOZOH010000161.1 GCA_029933365.1 Desulfuromusa sp.
TAGACAAATAATTTTCAGCTCAATAGTTGACCCATAAAATGTTATTCTGCCCCATCCATTTATAAACAGTTTCAACTTGGAGTTTAACCGCATCGACCTGCGAATACAATTTTATGAACAAAATTCATTTAATTAATCTCAATTCGGAGAGGCAATTCTCCTCTCCACATTTTCACCCCGGTTCTTCCACGCTCATCGACAAGGACACCCATATGCTTGACCTGATGCACATCTACCAAAGGCTTCTGGGCCATTACGGCTCTTGTAACTGGTGGCCTGCCAAAACCCCTTTTGAGGTGATCGTCGGGGCAATTCTGACCCAGAATACCAACTGGAACAACGTTGAAAAAGCCATTGCCAACCTGCGACAGGCAGATGCGCTGACACATGAGACGATTCTGAATCTGAACCAAGAGAAGTTGGAGAAGTTGATCCGCCCATCGGGATTTTTCCGCCAGAAAGCCGAGCGGTTACAGCTTTTTTGTCGCTATCTGCAGGAACATCATCAAGGCAGGCTTGACCATTTATTTGACCAGGAGCTGAATCAGGTGCGGGATGAATTATTATGCTTGAAAGGGGTCGGTCCAGAGACAGCCGACTCCATTCTTCTCTATGCCGGGCAACGACCATCTTTTGTCGTCGATGCCTATACCCAGCGCTTATTTGGCCGACTCGGCATTCTTTCAGGAAAAGAGAAATATGGTGAGATCAGGGACCTCTTTATGACCAATTTGCCGGAGGAGATTCAACTGTATAATGAATATCATGCCTTGATTGTCATTCACTGCAAAGATTTTTGCCGGAAGAAGCCCCTCTGTAATAACTGTCCCTGCATCGATATCTGTCTGGAAAAACAACAACTTTGTTGATCAATTGAAGCAAGTGGGTTAATCTCCCGCTTGTTTCTGTACTCATCTGCTGGGGTAGCCACCGATGGATCACTACCTGTTTTTGTTGAAAAAATTTCTGGGCAATTTACTGATGCCAATGCCAATCACCCTTCTGTTACTGCTTTGGGCGTTATTGCTACTGCTGCGGCGTAAAACCCGCTGGCTTGGAATTATCGTTGTGCTCTTGGCAACGGCCCTGTTATTTGTCGGCAGTTATGCTCCTTTGAGCAATCAATGCATCTCTAAACTTGAAGCAAAAACCCCCAGTTATCAACAGAACAGTGTCCCCATTGATTATGTTGCCGTCCTTGGCAGTTGGCACCAATCGGTTAATAATCAACCAATCACCAGTGAACTCAGCCCGACCGCTATCGTCCGCTTAGCAGAAGGAATTCGTATTTATCGTCTCAATCCAGGGAGTAAGTTGATTTTCACCGGTTTTAATGGGTTGAACAAAGATCCTGTTTCCTATCCAGAAAAAGTGCAGGAACTGGCACTTGCCTTGGGGGTTCCAGCGGAGGATACCCTAGTTTTTAACGGCCCTAGGGATACCAGAGAGGAAGCACGGTTGATTGCTGACAACTTCCCTACGGCATCCCTGGTGCTAGTCACAACAGCCGTCCATATGCCACGTGCTCTGCTGCTGTTTCACCAGGTCGGACTTGACCCGATTCCCGCCCCAACGGAACATCTGAGTAAGCCCTTTAAGAGCTGGTTGACTTTCCCATCGGGAGCAACTCTGGCCCACAGTGAATACTCGGTTCACGAACGGGTGGGATTACTCTGGGCAAAACTGGTTAAGCAAGTCGAAAAAACTACGGCAAAGGATTAAAATCACCCCGATTCCAAATCGATAACCTTTCAACTTGAAAACGACATCAAAGCGGCAGATAACTACCTTTCCACTTCGACTTGAATCAGGTTGAATTTAAAGGTTTTATTTGTTAGCTTGCGGGTTTAATTTCACGATAGTTAACTCCTTAGCAACAATCCCTGCGGAGACGAATGAGCATGGACTATAAAGACACTTTAAATTTACCAAAAACTGACTTCCCGATGCGCGCCAATTTGCCAAACCGAGAACCTGAACAACTTAAGCATTGGCAGCAGATCGGTTTGAACGATCAGCTGGAAGCGGCGAATCAGGGCAAAGAGAGTTTTATCCTTCACGATGGCCCTCCCTATGCCAATGGCCACCTGCACATGGGGCATGCTCTCAACAAAATTCTTAAAGATATCATTGTCAAAAGTAAGCGGATGGAAGGCTTCTTTACCCCATACGTTCCAGGTTGGGATTGCCATGGGCTACCGATTGAGCTGATGGTCGACAAGAAGCTCGGCAAGAAAAAACGGGAGATGAGCAAAGCCGATTTCCGCCGGCAATGTCGTGAATATGCAAAAGTCTGGGTCAAAACGCAAAGTGAAGAGTTCCAGCGGCTGGGGATTTTTGGCAACTGGAAAGACCCCTACCTGACGATGACCCCCGATTACGAAGCAACCACGGCTCGTGAACTGGCTCGTTTAGCAGAGCGTGGTTCATTGTTTAAAGGGAAAAAACCTATTCATTGGTGCTCCTCCTGTGTCACCGCATTGGCTGAGGCAGAAGTCGAGTACGCCGATCACACCTCGCCATCGATCTACGTCAAATTTCCCTTTGTTGATGAGCTTCCAGAGGCTCTCTCCAATCTGGAAGGACGCTCTATCAGCTTTGTCATCTGGACCACTACCCCGTGGACGATTCCTGCCAACCTGGGTATCTGCTTAAATCCTGAGCTCCCTTATGTGGTCGTTGAAGCCAATGGTGAATTGCTGATTATGGCCGAAGGACTGTACGAGTCGGTAATGAAAACCCTTGGCATTGAAGATTATTCAGTGGTGACAACTTTTGCAGCAGAGTTATTTGAAAACAAAAACTGTAAACACCCTTTCTATGACCGCAACTCTCTATTGATGCTTGGCGATCATGTCACCTTGGAGGCGGGAACAGGCTGTGTTCATACCGCTCCTGGTCATGGTCAGGATGACTATCTGGTCGGGCTCAAATATGGTCTGGAAATCTATAATCCGGTTGATGATTATGGTCGCTATCGGCAAGACCTTGAACTATTTGGTGGGATGAAGCTGAAAGATGCAAACCAGGCAGTCAATGAAAAACTGGCCGAAGTGGGTGCATTGCTTTACGAGAGCTCAGTTGAACATAGCTATCCCCACTGCTGGCGCTGTAAAAAACCAATCATCTTCCGCGCAACCGAGCAATGGTTTATCAGCATGGAAGAGAATAACCTGCGACAGAAAGCCTTGCAGGAGATTGAACGGGTTGAGTGGATTCCTGCTTGGGGTCGCAACCGTATCTATAATATGGTGGAGGCTCGCCCCGACTGGTGTATCAGCCGGCAACGGAGCTGGGGCGTTCCAATTACGATCGTCTATTGCGAGAAATGTGGCGAAGCTTTGGATGACGGTAAAGTGATGCACTATATCGCCGATCAGTTCGAAGCGACCGGCAGTGATATCTGGTTTGAAAAGGATGCCGCTGACCTGCTTCCACCGGGAACGGTTTGTCCCGACTGCGGGCACGATAAATTTACCAAAGAGACAGATATTCTGGATGTCTGGTTCGATTCGGGTGTTTCCCACGCAGCTGTCTGCGAGCAGCGCGATTATCTGCAAAGTCCAGCAGATCTTTACCTGGAAGGTTCTGACCAACATCGTGGCTGGTTCCATTCGAGCTTGCTGGAATCGGTCGGCACCCGGGATCGCGCCCCTTACAAAGCGGTTTTAACCCACGGTTTTGTTCTGGATAAAGATGGCCGTCCCATGTCAAAATCGATGGGGAACGTCATAGCTCCAGAAGAAATCATCCGCAAATACGGAGCAGAGATTCTACGTCTCTGGGTGGCAGCAACCGATTATCGTGATGATATTCGTCTCAGTCAGGAAACCTTACTGCGGTTATCAGATGCGTACCGGCGGATTCGCAACACTGCTCGTTATCTACTCAGTAACCTGGACAGTTTCGATCCAAGTACTGATATGGTGGCCGATGAAGAACTCCTTGAGTTGGATCGTTGGGCATTGTCACGTCTAACTCGCCTGATTCAAAAGGTTGCCAGCGCCTACGTTAAGTACGAGTTTCATGTCATTTACCATGCGGTGCATAATTTCTGTACCATCGATCTGAGTTCGTTCTATCTGGATATTCTTAAAGATCGACTCTACACCAGTCCAAAACAGAGTATTGATTACCGCAGTGCCCGTTCAACCATGTATCAGATTGTCGATGCCCTGACCCGAATGCTGGCTCCGGTTTTAACTTTTACTACCGATGAAATTTGGCAGCGCATACCGGGGGAACGGGAAGCAAGTGTCCACCTGGCCGCATTCCCACAGGTCGATTCACACTACCTGGATGATCAGCTGGAGGAACGTTACGAACAGTTGCAGAAAGTTCGTTCTGAGGTCTCCAGGCAGTTGGAAAAAGCCCGGGCAGACAAACAACTGGGGCAATCTCTGGAAGCAAAGATCCTCCTCGAGGTTCCAGAAAGCTATCAGCAATTGTTGTCGGAGTACCTGGACTTGCTGCCGACCTATTTTATTGTCTCCCAGGTGGAGCTATCCGACAGTCTCCCAGCTGCGATAGAAGCAGAAAATATTCCTGGTTTGAAGTTGCAGGTTCTCCCCGCTGACGGAGAGAAATGTGAACGCTGCTGGAATTTTGCAACCAGTGTCGGTCAAGACAGTGAGCATCCGACCATTTGTGCCCGCTGTGTGAATGCTCTGGCTGCAGGTTGATATGGACAAATACCGGATTTTTGCTCTAGCTGCCAGCATCAGCTTACTATTGGATCAGCTGAGTAAATTCTACATCCATAACAACTTTGAGCTCGGTGAATCGAAACGAGTTTTCAGCAACTTTCTCCACATCACTTACGTGCGGAACCCTGGTGCCGCTTTCGGAATCC
Source organism: Desulfuromusa sp. (assembly GCA_029933365.1). Next base: position 4,853 of record JAOZOH010000161.1, read on the forward strand.
TTTCTGACAGTGCCATCCGTTTGCCATTTTTTATTAGTATTTCCTGTGTCGCCTCACTTGGAATTCTCTGGTACATTCGGCGAATTCCAAGGGAAAAACACTGGCAATTTCTGGCGTTAGGGTTGATTCTCAGCGGTGCATTGGGGAACTTGATCGACCGGATTCGTTTCGCTGAAGTGATCGACTTCCTTGATGTCCATTGGTACAATTACCACTGGCCCGCTTTTAATATTGCCGATAGCGCCATCTGTGTTGGGGTGACAATTATGTTAATCTGTTCCTGGCATGAAGAACGGCAGAAAAAGCGCCAAGCTGCCTAAATTTGAGATGAGATGACACAGACGACCCGTTATCCGATCCCCGCCGAATCACTCCGTTGTGAAATTGAGGTCAAGCACAGCCGCTTCATCACCACCGTTGAATCAACCGACACACCAACCGCCGCATTGACATTTATTTCCCGAATCAAGCAGGAATTTCCCGACGCTACGCACAACTGCTGGGCGTATTTGATCGGCCCCCCTGGCAGCACCGACCGGATCGGTCTCAGTGACGATGGGGAACCCCATGGCGTAGCGGGAAAGCCGATGTTAACGACAATTCAACATAGCGACATCGGCGATATTACTGTCGTGGTAACTCGCTATTTTGGTGGTACCAAGCTGGGTAAAGGGGGGATGGTCAAGGCCTATACTCAGGCAGTAAAAACAGCTCTTGAGCAACTTAATACTACAGATAAAATTAATTGGATCGAACTATCGTTTAAGATCGGCTACCAATTGCTGGATAATATTGAACGGCTCCTACCAGAATTTGAAGCTGAGTTGACAGATAAACAGTTTGCTGAAAAAATTTCTCTCTGCTTTAAATTACCAGCAGAAAACCTCACCGCATTACGGACTCGATTGATCGACCTGAGTGCAGGGCAGATTGAATTCTTAAAGCTGGAAGAATCTGACTGAACAGCAAAAACTGAAGATTTAACCAAAATAATTACACCGGCTAACTAACAGGAGTTCACCCAAAAAAACACATGCATCGATGTAACCATTTGACATGCCAAC
>JAOZOH010000344.1 GCA_029933365.1 Desulfuromusa sp.
GTTTTCAATCAAGAAGGATTTCCCTGCTCGAGATGGCCCTCCTATAATGATTAACCGGTTTACTCGAAACATTTAGTTTACACCCACAAAGTTAATTTTGTCATGATTCTCGCCTGACTTATTCAGGATATGATAATCTTGGGGCAGGTTCAACTTCAAAGCAATGGTTCCCGAAATTAGAGCAGAATGTTAAGTTGACGGTTATGCTGAACCGTCTATTAACCTAGCGGCATCATCAAAGTCACCTCTTCATATATCCAGCAAACTTTGAAGGTTCCCCAGAATGAAATCAAAACGTAAACTCTGGCGCAAGCTTGGCAAGCTACAATTAAAGCTTCTTTTGCAACGTAAATGGACCCGTGATTGCCGCTATTTGCCACTTACCATCGCCCACCGGGAACTTTACGACATTATCCACTGCCGATATCGTAAAATGTTTGGTCGTTTTCCTGATCTGGTTGAGTGCCAAGATATAAATGACCGGATTCAGTGGTTAAAACTCTTCGATCAAGACCGGGAAATTATTCGCTGCGCTAATAAAATTACGGTGCGCGATTACATCCGGGAAAAAGTTGGCGACCAATATCTGGTGAAATTATATCAGGTGCATAACCACTTTAACCAAATTGACTTTACCGCACTGCCAAACGCTTTCGTTATCAAAACCAACCACGATTCTGGAACAGTTTTTCTGATTCGAAATAAAGCTCAGATGGATAAACAAAGCCTTGAACACCGGATCGAGACAGCCCTGCGTAAACCCTTTGGCTGGAAGGGAGGTGAATGGTCATATTCGTATATGCCCCCACAGGTTTTAGTAGAAGAATTGATCAATCCACAAGACCACACCCCTCCACCGGATTATAAATTTTATTGTTCAGAAGGAAGGGTCAAGTTTTGTCTTTACGTATATGACCGATGGAGTGATTTGACGGAACAATGTGTTGATCTAACTGGAAAGGATTTAAAAGTTCAGATGAATCCAGATTTGAATCACACCACCAATTTCAAAAAGCCTGAACAGTGGGATGAAATGATTCAGGTTGCAGAACAGTTAAGCCAGCAGTTTAAATTTGTCAGGGTCGATCTTTTTTGGACAAAGGAGCGTATTTATGTCGGTGAACTGACTTTTTGGCCATATGCAGGACACTGCAGAGGTAACGGACAAAAAATACTCGGCCCGCTAATTGATTTTGACAGGACCACGTACAAGCCATTTTTACTACCTGAACTAGAGGCTGAGTGCAGCCGTTTCAGTCTCTATCCTCTTAGCCGTGCAGCAGAAAAGTTCAATCGTAAAAGAGAGAACAATAATTAACCACAAAGATTTATTTCCATTGTTATCTCTCGTTCAGGACTCCAAACAAAAATAACCAGAGTTGTAACTACCACTTCTGCAATTTTCTTTTGGCCTTACCCTGCTCCTCAATTTCCTCAGGAAAAGTCACCGGAAGGGAAAGCGCCAGATGCAATTGCTTGATAGCATCATTCCGACGGTTCATAC
>JAOZOH010000345.1 GCA_029933365.1 Desulfuromusa sp.
GGTTGCTGTTATCAATCTTCGGCGTCCTGATGATGCGGGTTTTTCGGAATAGAATTTGAGAATTTTTACTTTAGGGAGAAGCTATGGCTGAAATAAAAGATAAATTCTGGCTCGATGCTGAAAAAGCAGTTCTGGTGGTGATTGATGTCCAGGAAAAACTGGCTCCAGCAATGCATCAGGATCTGTACAACCAGTTGATTCTTCATGCAAACTTGTTAATTGAAGGATTTAAAGCTCTCGGGCTGCCCATTATCGCAACAGAGCAATACTCGAAGGGACTTGGTCACACCGTGACTGAATTGAATGGGGCAACAGACCAACACTGTATTGAAAAAATGGCTTTCAGCTGTTGTGGTGAAGAGAGTTTTATTGCAACTTTGGAAAAAACTGGCGCTAAGCAAGTCTTGATCGTCGGGATGGAAAGTCATGTTTGCGTCTTCCAGACAGTCCTCGATCTTTTGGATCGCGGTTACGTTGTACATCTTGTGAGTGATGCTATTAGTTCCCGTTTTAAAGGTGACTACGACAATGCTATCAGCACCTCTGCCAAAGCTGGTGCGGTTATTACTACAACCGAAACAGCTCTTTTTCAATTGGTCAAAGTCGCAGGAACGGAAGGGTTCAAAGCAGTGTCAAAATTGGTTCGACAGAGAACTATCTGATGGAGGAATTGACGGCTGCTCAGCTGACAAAACTCCATAATAAATTATTGGTGCTGAAAGATGAGTTGCAGCTGCTGCTGACTGAATCATCGGCCAGCAGCCAGGTCGTTGATTTAGATCAGCCGATTGGGCGGCTATCCAGAATGGATGCGTTACAGCAGCAGGCTATGGCTGTGGCCAATCGTACTGGACACCAACAACGGTTGATCCTTATCGAAGCTGCTTTGCTTGCGATTAAGCAGAAACGCTATGGTGAGTGTCGCCGTTGTGAAGAGCCGATTGGCTATTCCCGCCTGAATGTACGACCTGAATCCCCCTTCTGTCTTGACTGTCAGAAACAGAGTGAAAAGATAAGATAATGTCGAATCTCGTCCTTATTATTCTCATGGCTATCGGAGGTGTAGCAGTTGCAGTGCAACCCTCAATTAATGCCAGATTGGCAGAAAAAACCGGTTTCTTGGAAGCTTCTACCGTTTCTTTTGCGGTTGGAACTCTGGTGCTGTTATTGGTTTCAGTCGCGAGTGGACAGGGAAGTTTCCGCCGCATCCCTGATGCCGATTGGTGGCAATTAACTGGTGGTTTGTTTGGTGCGTTCTTTGTCGCTATGACCATTGTTGGTGTGCCCCGTATCGGGACAACGGCTGTCCTAGCTTTGACAATAGTCTCTCAGTTAATTGCCGGAATGGTGATGGACCACTATGGTTTGTTTGGCATGCGGGGTATTTCAATTGATTTTAAACGGATGCTGGGGGTGGCGTTTTTATTGGTGGGTGTGTTTCTTATCTGCCGGCGCTAGTTTTCCCTGCCTCTCTGTTTCTCCACACCTAAATA
>JAOZOH010000162.1 GCA_029933365.1 Desulfuromusa sp.
ATAATTTTGGATTTACAATTTTAAGATTTAACCCTGATTCTAAATCGTTTAATATCGGGAATGTGATAAATGAAATATTGATATTTGCCATCAATAAGTAAGTATAGAATATGAAAGAACTTGTATTTAGAGTAAATAATATAGCAACAAGTGATTATGGTTATATTCATTTTTCCACCGTTCTCAATCATTGTGGCATGACTGCGTATCAGCAAGGGGCTAGAATTATCATTTCCACGTATTATTCTCCCGATCCAATACCAATACTCGCCGACCTGACATAAACAACAAATTGACGATCCAAACAGTCATGGATATACTGTCTAAGAAGGTCAATGTCGGAAGAGAAAGACCGACATAACTAGAAAGGAGGGGAATCGTGTCGATCCTGAACTTTTTGAAGAAAATCAAACCGCCGAGTTTTGAGGACGAGTTCATCGTTGACCCGGTGGATCAGATCAGTCCGGAAGACGACCTGCAGAACCAGATAGCGGTGGCCATGCACCGAGAAAACGAGGCACGGCAATCGACAGCCTTTGATGACAAAAAGCCTTGGCTATTCGATGAAGATGATTCAGACGCAACTCTCCCCGGTACAAGTGCGTATTTCATCGAACATAATCTTCACTACTCGGAACAAGAAATATAGATAAAAGCCTCTGAGCTAGGGGCTTTTACTTCCCCCCCAATTTTTTTAGCATTTCTTCCAGTCTGGCCGCAGACTCTTCTGGAATATGAAAGTCAACTGGCTGCACCGGCCTTCCGTCGATAGCCGAACGTCCTCTTTTTTCCTGCATCGAATCAGGCATTTGTGGATCGGTTCCTTTGCTCGGATTCATCCCTGGAAGATTTCTGGAATCCGGCTCTTCCGGCTGTGGAACAAAAGGACTCGCAACATCACGTCCTGCCTGTTTAAACGCGCTGCTTCCGAAGTCAAAAGCTCCGTTGTCCTCGTAAATTTGGTTGACCACTCCGCGTCTGGTTTGCTGGCGATTGATCCCTCCGTCAACATCCGGTCCCTTAAGATTTCCTGACCTTGGATCCTCAAACGAATTGTCAGTAACCGCTCCTCTTACCCGGTCTGAGACACCTTCTCCCGCCGCCCTATGAGCCTCGACTCCTGCACCTCCCTTATTTCTGTATCCAGCAATATCTCTCCTCACATGGTTGCCGGTTTTGGAGGTATCAAGATAGTCATCATAGCGCCTGATGGACCAGGCCCTCATGTCGTTTTTAAGGGCTTCTTGATCGGCTCCGCTGCCAGTCCGCTGCTGGCTCATATCATTGAGTACACCCTTTCTCATATTATTTGTGACCTCACCGGGCGCAACATCAAACTTCCCCGCCGCTCGGTCATCAACATAGGCAGCCATAAGGTCCATATTCTGGGATGCTGAGGTGCTATCCTGAATCGAGGCACGCCGCAGATAAGAGAATCCTTCAGAGGCGTTGTTCTGCGCAGTTGAGGAGGCTGCGTATTTCAGCCCCTCATCAGTTTTCATCGTCTGGGTGATTGCTTCTTCCCGAATCTGCCCTATCTCCTGCGTCAGTGATTTCATTTCGCTTTCGCTGGCACTGAAAGAGACGGTTTTACCATCTTGGCCAACGAATGAATATCTCCCCGAAGTCGACGCTCTCATATCTACCGATCCAAGAGAAAGGGCCGCAAGTAATCCTCCACCACTTAACCCCATTGTTGCTCCTGCCTCAAGCATTGATCTCTTGGTTTCATCTTTCATTTGCCTGAATGCCGACCCATCTTCTACTTTATGCTGAGAAGAGTCGGATACCCGCTCCGTCAAGCTTTCCTTGAACCCACGAGCTTCACTGCTGCTTATGGAATCCGAATCGACTTCTTGCATCATCTCGTTCCAGTTCTCACCGGTCGAGAGAGTATGAGCACCCTCCTCGATGCCAGTTTCTCGATGGTCTCGTGCAAAAGAACTCGTCAGACCGGTCGCCTGGATCTGTACTGTAGACTGTCCATCGCCGCCGGAAGTCTCGGTGATTGTCCCAGCTGCTCCAACAAAAGTATTGGTGCTGCCAACCTCCTCACCACCGTCAACCCTCTCACTGTTTTTTTGAGTCCAGCCGTCAGCTTGTGTTGCCTGGGATGCACTTTGCCCAGTCCCAGCCGTGCTACCAACACTGTAGTTTGACACCACCCCTTCGTTATTCGCCATCTGGCCTGTCCGCATGGATCTGTTGAGCAGTTCACCACCCACCGCACCATAAGCACTCCCACCAGAGATATTCCCAATTGCTTGCTGGTGAGCTGTTTTGAGTTCATGTGCGGATGCTGCCTCGACTTGACCCATTTTCTGAACCATTGCTCCATGTGTCATCCCTGTATATCCCCACTGAGGAGCATTGGCTATTGTCTGCGTCGGCATAGCAGTACTGTTTGCCTGAAGTGCCGCAGCACGACCCGAGGGATCTTCCGTAAGCCTTGCTGCCTGCAAACCTGCACCCTGAACCTGTCCGGTCAAATTCCCCGCCATTGATGCCAGAGCATGACCACCAAACTTAACCAGAACGCTGGTCAAAACCGTTGCCAGCATCAGACCGGACATGCGGATCATCCCGAACATTCCAAGAACCTTAGCGGTTTCCGGTGGTGTGAAATAGAGTGCATCCATTCCCAAGGCCCCGGGTGTTGTGGCAAGATCGCGGATATCCAGCAAGACCTTCCCAGCAAAATCAACAGCAAAACTATGCAGCAGGGCATCGGTAACACCCCAGGAGACAATCCAGATCATCATCCCGAGGAAAAAACTGAGTGCTTTGCCAAGCAGCGGTGTCGGCAGAAAAAGTGCCAGAATCGGGACGAGACCAAGAGCAATCGCCGTCAGAACCCCCTTCATCGTCGGCAGCCATTGATTCGCCGCCACCATTGTCCCTTTGGAGTTCACCATGAATTTGTAGTTGGTCAGAGCTTCAGTGTTCCCACTTTTGAAGACATTATGGAGTTGCCGGGCAAGAAACGCTTGTCTGGTAAAATCTGTGCTGGTCATTGTGACGCCAAGATCTCCAAGCACATCCTGAATTGAGGTCCGGCATTTTTGCCTGGATGCGGCAATGCCTGGGTCAAACCCGATCTCCGAGCAGGTCTCGTCCAAAGTTGCATCAAAGGTCCCAACATTATTAAGCTGAGGGCTGATATAGGTTCTCCATCCAGCGGCACAGGTTGTGACTGTCCCATGTGGATTCGCTGTGCTGTACATAATGGCACCGATAGCCGGATTATCTGCTTTTGCCAAAGATGTCCTGAAGTCGGTCGTTCCCCTGCGTAGTTCCTCAACCGTCAAGGGTGATCCCGGCTCCATAATCTCGAAGGAGACACATTTGTCGATATACTCATTGAGGTTTTGTGCCAGATAGGGATCAGGAATCGTGAAGTTCGAGGATACTAGACTCAAAATCCCCATGTATCCGGTGCCGCCGGCCTGATAAGTATAGCTCTTGGGATCTGTGGACGTTTCGATGATCCCGATCAAGCCTCTCTCGATACTGTTAAGGATATGAGCCACAACGATGACTCCGTCTGGAACTCCAGGAACAGCCACAAACCGATTCGTGCGATCCGAGTAGATGTGCATGGTTCCAGTCGGGATCACCATACCGAGATAGAGCAGCACACCAACAAAGATCGGGACTAACCAGCCCAGAGGTGACGTCTTCGCTCCCGTCGCAACCCGCATAATCAGGTTGATGCTACCCAGTAAAATCCCCAGTACAGTGACCGAGTAAAATAGGGTCTGGTAGGCGTTGTCGGAAAAGATTAGCGCAATCCGCTGGAACCCGGCAACCACCGCATCAAATCCACCGTATGTGTAAAATTCGCCATCTATCGCCCAGGCAGATCCTGGCAGGAGCAGAAAAATCAGAGTAAGTAATATTTTTTTCACTGGCCATCCACTTTCAACAGGGAGTTGTTTAACTACAACTTTGACAATCTGATTCAGCATAAAAACACTCATCAATCGTCTTCCTTTATCAGTCCTCTACATGAACCAGTCCGGCCTTGACCAGTTTCCGGTTTCTGAGCATAGCCAGCAGTAACGAAACGGTTGGGATGAGGATAAAAACTAAAGTCACCCAAACAATGAACCAGGCTGAAGTCAGAAAAACCGGCTTGAAATCATAGATCCAACCATATATTGAAAATACCGCTGTTTTCGGGACATGAGCCCTGTAGAGCAGTTGCGCCCCTTTCTGCATGTTCGCGTCAGACAGCACCACGAAATACAAAAAATGGAATCCCAGGAAAGCCAGAATCGCTTTGAGAATTGCTCCAGACACCACCCCGCCGATCAGGTTACGAATCATCGCCCTGGTATAACCACCTATAAACTTGGTGCAGGCATAAGCCAGGAAAATCGCAAATCCGAGGGAGTAGCCAACTGCCAGCATGAAAGCAAATACCATATCGAACCTGGACGGGTCGGCATCACCAAAAATTGGGATATATTTCTCAACCACACCAAGAGCAATCGGGGTCAGCAATGCGGAAACAAGCCCGGAAACAAATGCACTCCGAAATCCGACCTCAAAAAATTCCAACCGCTGCTTGGTGGTCAGGAAGGTACTTTTAAGAATTGCACCGCCAAGTTCGTTCGAGAAATTCTGCTCAATAAAGGAAATCGCCTCCAGCAGCCCCTTGGGGTGGATCTCCTGACCGGCGGGCATCGGCATAATATCTGTTGAATCATCTTTTGCCATCATCGCCTCCTTACTTGGCCAGCAATCCGAGGAACCGCAGAGCCGCAGCTCCATAGGCCAGAGAACCGGCTCCGACGAAAGTCCAGAATCCCATAATGATGTTACGGCGTCGAACCCCGAACCAGAAGGAGAGAACCAGTAGCAGCGTTGCAAAAATCCGGCTCCAGATGCCGAGGAACAACGTCGCAAAGAGCGTTTGCCAAAAGGTCGCGTACTCTCCTGCCGCGACATGGGTCAAGGGATTGAAGTTGGTCAGCCAGTCCATAATTCTCTCCTAAAAAATCCCGTTGGCTTTGGAAACGAAGCTCTCTTTGTCTAGCAGACCGAAATAGCGGGAGTCGAAACTGTCTTTGTTGTCTCCCACCAGAAAGACCATTCCGGGCGGAATAACCCCTTCCACCTGGGCCGGGTGTAATGGCTTTCCGTGGCGGGTTTTCTCTTTTGCTCTCCCCAGGAACTGCTCTCCACAGTAAAACTCCCGACCTTTCTTACGGTTTCGGGTCAGAATTTCCCCCTCATTGCAACCGATTCTTTTAACCGCGAGGACAATCCCATCCTCATCCTCTGCCAGTTCGGTCGGCAGCGGCAATCCCTGGAGACGATCCCTGTTGAGACGAAACACAACATAATCACCGGTCGAAAGATGCTGCGTATCTAAGCTCATCCAGAACAATCGGTAGTTGACCGAGGGGGTCAGAGCGATAAACAGGTGTCTCGGCAAATACGCTCCGATCACTCCGGCGATAACCGCCATGACGACCAGCAGCCACTTCAATTTTTTCCTGGTCATGGTTTCAATACCTCAATGTTTCGCACCACCACATCCCCGAGAATGACGGGATGATGTTTTGGGATATGGTCGACAAACGCTTCCAGTTCATCCATCCGCCGATCCACATCTTCCTCGGTAATCTTTCCAGCCAAATAGTCATCTTTTTGTTGCTGCAAAAAGCCTTTGAGATCAATCGCAACAACCTTCTGGGCATACTGCTGGTCGTAGAGGTAAACTGCTCCGGTGGCGATTATCAGACTGATAACCACGCTGATGATCGAGGAGAGGAACAAGGTCTGAATTGTGGTTTTCGGGGCAGCCTGAGTCTCTTTTTTAAAGGTCATTTTGGTCACCGATGGAGTCTCCTTTTCT
>JAOZOH010000163.1 GCA_029933365.1 Desulfuromusa sp.
TGCCCCCAGGGGATACTCCTTTTTGGAGCGGCGTTATTGCGCCCCAGAAAGGAAAGTCATGAATAAAGACTATTTGCAATTAGTGACAATCATCCTTTGTCTTGTGCTGTTCACATTGATGTGTTTGCCAAGATCAGAAGATACTTTCGTAAGATTTGGCAAAGCGTATGCGAAATATCGAGAGATGCAGGAGGTCGCACTATGGTCGCATTAACCAGACACGCAGCCAACCACATTCTTGAACGTGAGATTCCCTTTGAGGCAATAGTTGCCTGCCGCAAGGTTGCACCGATCCTCAACGAGAAGCCACTGCGATTTCGCTATCAGGACATTGTGATTGTCGCGAAAAAAACAACACCAGCCTCAACCCCACAGATCATCTCTGTGTGGAAGGCGGAATAATCAACGATTAACACTCACCCTGACCGGGAGGAGACAACCTCTTTCCCGGATGGGGAATTGTGTCTTCTTCCGGTCGATTATTGACAAGGAGAAGAGACATGCAGGAAAAACAATTCAGCATCGCAACAACCTTTGCTCTGGAAGAACTCCCCAAAGAGTTGATGATTCACGGTTTTGCCGAACGGACTCCGTTCGTTCCCAGCATCGACCCGGATTATCAATTCCGCAAGGAACTTCTTTCAGACCTTCTTGCCTGGCACATGCTCGGCGGAATTGAAGGACTCTATCTAACCGGCCCTACCGGGTCTGGAAAATCCACTCTGATTACCCAGGTTGCTGCCCGTTTGAACATTCCCGTTCAACGGGTCACCGCTCACAGTCGGCTGGAAACACCCGAACTGATCGGTCACTACGCCCTGGTTGATGGCTCCATGTCTTTTACAGACGGCCCTCTCACCACGGCAATGCGAGAAGGACACTGGTTCCTCCTCGATGAGATTGATTTGCTCGATCCAGCAACCGCAGCCGGTCTTAACGGAATTGTCGAAGGGTCTCCTTTGGTTATTCCTGAAAAGAACGGTGAAATGATCCCTCCTGCTGCCGGTTTTCGCTTTATTGCAACCGGAAATACGGCTGGATCGGGTGATCAGACGGGACTCTACCAAGGAACGATGCGCCAGAATCTTGCTTTTTTGGACCGCTTCTGGATGGTTGAAGTTGGCTATTCCGAACCAGAACAAGAGAAGCTGATCTTGGCAAAGGTTGCCCCCGGTATTCCCGAAGGTGTCAAAGATGGAATGATTGCGTATGCAACCGAAGTACGAAAGTTATTCATAGCGGGACAACTCGAAGTGACTCTCTCTACGCGAACCCTGGTTCGGTGGGCGAAAATGTCGGAATTTTTCCGTCCACTCGCTAACCAAGGAAAAAATCCGCTGTATCACGCACTGGAACGGGCATTGACCTTCCGGGCAGAACCAGAAACCCGCAGTTCGCTGGCAGAAATTGCCCAGCGGATATTTGGTTGAAGGAGGGAATAAAAAAATGACAAAAGTTAAAATACATTTGAGATTCGATAATCCAGACGGCAGCTCCAAAGATTGGATAGGAGAAGCCAGCAACAATGGACTCAATATCTCATGGGGAAAGAGAGGGAGATCCCAACAAGGAATCTTTTTGTCCTCTCAAAAACTTCATTCGTCTCCTTTTCAGGAACTGCAAGCAAGAGCAGATAAGAAAAGGCGAAAAGGCTACTACGATGTTGTCATCACTCAACCTGAAGTTTTTTGTTCAGAGGTTGTCGAAGAGACGGAACCAGAACCACAAAAGGTTTCAAACCTTTCGGCGACCATCAACGAGTGGACAAACCAACATTCTGGATCATGGTTTTAGACCAAGATCCCCAAAATCCAACTGATTGACACACCCCAACACGGGGGAGACATTCTCCCCTGATGGGGTTGGTGTTTCCTCCGTGTCTATATCTGACAAGGAGAAACACTATGCTCGATCTACTTCAAAAACTCATCTGTTTCAGCCTCGATGTCCATATCTGGAGCGGCAGAAAGAAACTCACCGCTGCTGACTTAAACCTGGATGGTGAAGAGATCCCCCCTGAGGAACTTGCGTCCCTGGGTGCTAAAAAGATCTGTCACCCGATTCTTTTAACCAAGTTTCAGGCGTTACGGCGGCGTGCCGAACGTATTTGTGAATCCTCTGGCGTTCGCTTTCTCGGTGGTTTTGCCATCCCGGAAGAGAAGGCCGAGGAGGTCGCAAAGGAACTGGAAGCGATTGCAGCTGATTTTGAAGATGAGAAACAGAAATTTCTGAAAAGCTATACCGAGAACATGCAGGCATGGCTCACAAACCTCCCAGATCGCTGGCGGACAATGGTGGAACAAGCCGTTGAATCGTCCGATCATGTCGCCAATCGCCTCTCCTTCGGCTTCCAGACCTTTCAGGTTTCTGGTGTCGAAGGACTCAACAGTGGCCTGGAAAAAGCCACCAGCGGACTTGGTGACCAACTCTTTCGGGAAATAGGACAGACATCCCGCTTGGTATGGAGTCAGTCTTTCCAATCCAGAACAAGGGTAAGTCAGAAGGCTCTACGTCCGATCCGCAGCATCCTTGAAAAAGCACAAGGTCTGGTTTTTATCCAGCCATTGCTTGCTCCAGTGATCGCCAGTATCGAACAGGAGTTGGCTGGTTTGCCTAAGTCCGGCTACATGGAAGGTCGTGATTTTCACACCTTGGTCGGTATCCTCAACACTCTGTCCAGTCTTGACAATCTTAATCTCAATGTCGCTGACGAACAGACAGAACCAGAGGATTCTTCAGACCCGGAAGAAGCGAAATCAGAAGGAAAGAACACGGCGACTAATGATAGTAGCGGAGATGATCCGATTGTTGCCGCAACAGAGACTCATGCTATTGAGGAAATTGATATTGAGAACGTCTTTGAGCCGATCTTCGAATTAGATCAGAGGCCGACTATCGTCACCCCTCCAATTACTTGGTTTTAAGGGGGGCTGACTCATGGATGTTTCAAAAATCAAAAAACACATTCTCAAACATCTTGAAAATATTGACCTGTGCTTTTTAAACAGTGCGCTTCAGTTCGTCTATCAGCAACACCAGGACGAAGAAGAATTGCTGCTGTTATTGGAAAGCTATGACAGTCCCGACCAGGAAATATTCTGGCAGGACGCCAAACAGCAGGTTGAAAAAAACAAGTCATGGACAGAAAGGGTTCATGGTCGCATCGCAGAACTTGAGATTGCGGCTTAACCCCTTCACCATCCCCGCCGTTCCGGGGCGTATTTCATCAAAAACGCCCTGAACGGGGGGCGTCTGTGGAGAATTTATGAATATTTCAAAATCACTGCCGATTGTCGCAAAGGCAATGGGCGATCAGATGGGTGTCAATGTTGTTATTCGTGGAGCTGAGGCAATGACGAATGGGGAAACCATTTACCTGCCAGAACTCCCGAAAGATGATGCTGAAGCGACCTTACTGGCCCGAGGCTTTCTCGACCATGAGGCCGCCCATGTTCGGTTGACGGACTTTTCTGTTATCAATAACGACAACAACCCCTCTCTGAAAAATCTGATAAACATCATTGAAGATATTAGGATCGAGCAGAAGATGGGACAGATCTATCCAGGCTGTGCCGTTAATCTGCGAAATCTGGCGAATCATCTGGCTGAAACCGGGAGTTTCGACTTCGACCCTGACCAGCCGGATCAGTTATTTCTTGGTTGGGTTCTGGCTCACTGTCGCAGCAAGGTTCTTGGTCAGAACGGTCTTGATCCTATCTTTACAAAATCAAACCAGATCCTCGAACCTGCCTTGGGAGCAGAATTGTTCGGCAAAATCAGCAAGCTGCTTGATAATGTCGGCAATCTGAAAACGACCAGAGAGGCAAAAACTGTGGCTGTTCGTATCTTTCAGTTACTTCGACAGGAACAGCAGCAACAGCAATCCTCGGAACCTTCTTCGGAAGAGGAACAAGGGCAAGATCAACAGGATCAAAACAGTCGCTCCGAGTCCAATCAGGACAATGAAACGGATGATTCTGACGATACATCTGAAGAAACCGGATCGCAACAGGAGTTGAATCAAGACGACGACAGTGAAAACAGTCAGCAGGGGAAAGACTCGTCTGAGTCCACCCCGGACGCTAAAAATCTGTCACAAAACAATAAAACCAGTGCTGACATTCTCAATCAGATCCTTAATTCTTCCGCAGTTCAAGACTATGGAGATATTGGGGAGATGGTCGGGGCAGAGCTGGAAGCGAAGGCAGAAGAGACAACCCCTGCAACCGCAGAAATGCTCTACCCTGGAGAAAATGGAGGAGACTCTTCAACTTTTGGTTGTCCTCCAGACCTGGGAACTGTCCGGCGTCATACCTCTGCACTTCGATCACGCCTCGGATCTTTGATTCAGGCAGCAAAACTGAAAAGATCATGCGCCGGTCGCTCCGGGCGAAGAATAGATCAACGAGTGTTGTGCCGACTTCCTGTCGGTGACACGCGGATTTTTCGTCGGAGAGAAGAAAAAACGGCAGTCAATACCGCTGTTATTCTTCTTCTTGATCGTTCCTCGTCGATGACCAACAGAATGTCTCTGGCAGCAGAAGCAACTCTGGCTGTTACAGATGCACTGTATGCCATCCCCGGTGTCAGTGTTTGTTCTGCGGCATTCCCAGGGCCACAGGGAGCCGTCATCCCCCTCACTCCATTCGGGATAGCTCCGACCCAAACCCTCAAAAAGTATGGGATCGAGGCTAACGGGGGAACCCCTCTTGCACATGCACTTGGGTGGACGGCTGTTCAATTCGCCATACGTCAGGAACCACGTAAGATATTGGTGGTTGCAACCGATGGCGCACCCGCAAATCCAGAACGGGTCCGTACTTATCTGGAACGCTTAGCAGAACACGGGGTTGAGCAGATGGCCATCGGCATTATGGATGATGGAGCTTGTGGATGCTTTTTCAGAAACCACACAATCATCCAGAACATCGAGGATTTACCCCATGCGATGTTTGACATGCTCAAGCAAACATTAATAAAGAGACAATAGGAGAGAAGGCTATGAACTTGAAGCTGGAAGTTTTTAGCAGTGGGCAGAGTTTCGACAATATTCCCGATATTGCGGTGGTTGAAATATCTGAAGATCTGCAAAAAAGAATCATCAAATTATCTCATGCAGCACAAAAACTTGATGTCGATACCATTCGAGAGATGGAAGACTCTCCCTCTTTTCACAACGAAGAGGGTCAGCTTGACTGTCCGATGGACTATGTCTGGTTGAATGTGTCGCAACGATGTTTTTTTTGGAGTGGCAGACCCAAGCATAGCGAAATTGAGGTTGAAACTGAGTTCATCAAAGTTGATGAGCTTTGAGCAACTAAAAAACAATAAATCCAACCCGGACAGGGAGAAGTCACCCCTGTCAGGGGCTTCTCCCTCTATCTGTTTAACAAGGAGATAGAACATGGTAGCAAAAAAAACACGACCAAAAGCTGTCCAGGGGGAAACTCTAGAAATAAACTCTCCCTGTGGAAAAATCTACGTCACGATGAACGATAGCCCGGAAACCGGAGATCTCATGGAGATTTTTGTCAGGTTCGGAAAATCTGGAACTTGCGCTAGCTTGGTTGCTAACGCTCTGACAATCATCACGTCATACGGACTTCGTTCAGGTATGGATGTCACTGAGGCAATCAAGGGTCTGATCGGCCATAGCTGCCACAAAGCTCCAGTACGTGACGGTAATGAAACGATCCTGTCCTGTGTTGACGCTATTGGTAAAGCTATCCGTATTCATGCGGGGCTTGTGCCGGTAGAAGAAGAACAGGAGACTAGTGACAATACGGAGGAGAA
>JAOZOH010000164.1 GCA_029933365.1 Desulfuromusa sp.
GCCAAGCTCGCAGAGTTGCTGGAAAAGGCGGCACAAATGATTAATGATGAAGAGTCAGCCAAATAAAACTTCATAGATAAAATGCCGACGAGAAATGGATCTCTTCGTCGGCATTTTATATTGATAGCGGTGCATAAGAAATTTTTGCTGTAGAGAATGGATTAGAATGAAGACCGATATTTTAAATATATTTTTTTCTTTTTCCCTTTTTTCCATTCTTGGCTGGATGCTGGAGGTTTCCTATCGTTCAGTACGTGACAAACGGCTCGTCAACCCCGGTCTTTTAGCGGGACCATATCTTCCCCTTTATGGTGCTGGTGCCTTGGCTCTCATTGTAGCTGTTTCTTGGTTACAGGGTTCCCCGGTTATGATGAAAGTATTAGCTTATTTAGTTATCACGACCACCCTTGAATTCGGTTCTGGATTTATGGCCAAATACTTTTTTAATGCCACTCTTTGGGACTATTCGGATCAGTCTTTCAACTATAAGGGACACATTTGCCTCAAGTTTTCTATTTACTGGGTACTTCTGGCTTTTGTCTTTGAATCTTTCATCCTGCCCATTTATCAGCAACTGGTGATGTCTCTGTCAACGCCGATACAATGGTTTTTTGTGGGGATGGTATTTTCTCTGATGCTTATCGATTTTATAGTAGGTTCTATGCGTCATTTTCTGCACATGACGCCTGAAGAAAAAAAACAGCTCAAAGCACAATTTAACAAGACAGCAAAACCATTGCTTGAGCTGCCCGAGGTCGCCTCTCTTGCGCAATACAAACATCATCGGGGCAAGACCAGATTGGATCATGTCACTGAGGTGGCACAACTGAGTTTTCTCTGGGGACAACGGCTGTCTCTGAATGGGGAGGCAATTATCAGAGGTGCCCTGTTACACGATCTTTTCTATTATGATTGGTTACGTGAAGGTCCAAGGTTCCACGGGTTCAGACACCACAATATCGCCCTTAAGAATGCCCGTAAAATAACCCGATTATCCAAAAAAGAAGAAGATATTATTAAAAAACACATGTGGCCGTTAACTGTAGTTCCCCCAAGGTATATGGAGTCATGGATCGTTTCACTGGTGGATACCTTTTGCTCAACCAGGGACTACCTGAGCATCGAGAACAATGCAAAATCGGCAAAAACAGACGCAGTACAAGAAACAGAGGACACCAAAAAATGGACAATATAGATGATTTTTTTTTCTCCGGAATCGACATTGGCTCAACAACTGCCAAAGTTGTCATCACCGATAAAAATGGCCGGGTAATTTTTTCTCGCTACCGTCGCCACCAGGCAGAAACCATAGAAGCGGTGCGCTCCATTTTCAAAGAAGCCCTTGCGCTGTTGGGGGATGTACAACTCGACCTGGCAGTGACAGGCTCTGCCGGCATAGGAGTGGCAGAGACCTACGGACTCCCTTTTGTCCAGGAGGTAGTCGCTTCAGCTCAGTTTATAAAAAAATCTTTTCCGCAGACCAGAACCTTTATTGAAATAGGCGGAGAGGATTCCAAAATTATATTTTTTGATAAACAATTCCGCCCAGATATTCGGATGAATGGCACCTGCGCCGGAGGAACCGGGGCTTTTATCGATCAAATGGCGGTGCTGCTTAATGTTGATGTGGCAGAGTTGAATAGCCTCGCCGCAAAATCGACCAAGATTTATCCAATTGCTTCCCGGTGCGGTGTCTTTGCCAAAACCGACATTCAAGCCTTGCTGAGCCAGCACGTATCTAAAGAAGATATTGCCGCATCAATATTTCGTGCGGTCGCCATTCAGGTTGTCACCGCTTTGTCACGCGGTAGAGAAATAAAAAAGAAGATTCTTTTTGCCGGTGGTCCCCTGACCTTCTACCCCGGTTTGCGTCGTGCCTTTGTCGATCTATTGGAAATCAAGAATCCAGATGACCTGATCATGCCGGATCATTCCGAGTTGCTACCCGCAATGGGAGCGGCAATGGTGCGCAATGGCAGCCCATGTCGAAGCACTGTCAGCAAGTTGTTAGCTCTGGCGGAGTCTGAACCCCTCCGTATGACCGCTAACGCCAACAACAACCTGCCCGCCATGTTTAACAGCAAGGTCGAATTTGCCGGCTGGAAGAAACGCCACGAACAGCACCGGGTTGCCCGTATCCATCTTTCCAAAACAAAAGAGAAAAATCTTTTCCTGGGTATTGACTCCGGCTCAACTACCACCAAGATTGTTCTGACTGACGAGAATGGAACCTTGGTTGACAGTTATTACCACGCCAACAATGGTGACCCGATTCAAGCAGTACAACTGGGTTTGGCTGAAATCAAAGAAAGGTTTTCTGCCGCTGGCTTGCTTCCCCGTATCGTTCGCTCAGCTGCTACCGGTTACGGTGAAAGTCTGATCAAGGCAGCTTTCGGGTTGGATGACGGGGCGGTAGAGACGATGGCACATTATCGAGCGGCTCGCCATTTTGAACCGGAGGTTTCTTTTATTATCGACATCGGTGGTCAGGATATGAAAGCTATCTATATTCAGGATCATGCCGTTGCAGAGATACAGGTCAATGAAGCCTGTTCCTCAGGATGTGGCTCTTTCATTGAAACCTTTGCCCGTTCGCTGGGATATGGGGTCGAAGAATTTGCCAGGATTGCCTGCGACAGCAAAGCTCCCTTTGATCTGGGAACCCGCTGCACAGTTTTCATGAACTCAAAAGTTAAGCAGGCTCTTCGCGAAGGGGCGAGTGTCGCCGATATTTCAGCCGGGTTGGCTTATTCGGTGATTAAAAATGCCCTGTACAAGGTACTAAAACTAAAGAACTTCGATGTCCTGGGAAACAAAATCGTTGTTCAGGGGGGAACCTTCCGCAATCAGGCTGTCTTGCGAGCATTGGAGATTTTACTGAACAAAGAGGTTGTGAACCCCGATATCTCCGAGTTGATGGGGGCATACGGTGCCGCTCTGACAGCCCTTGCAAATCATCGTATCGCTCTTGCACATCCTGCCGGAAAATATCACCACCAGGGCTTGTCTATTGATCAATTGGAAAAAAGTAGCTCTTTTACAAAAAAGGAGATTCGGTGTCAGAAATGTGAAAACTGCTGCTCGGTTTTACAGCTGACCTTTACCAATGGCAACCATTTCTATACCGGCAATCGTTGCGAACGTTATTTCAGCAACAGTCAAGACAAGCAACGCCAAGGGGAGAATCTGATTGATGCACAACTGAAACTTTTATTTGAACGCAAGACAGAACCTGAAGGGAGACCAATTCTCACTTATGGCGTGCCCCGCTGCCTGAACATGTATGAAAATTTCCCCTTCTGGTGCACCTTTTTAACCCGCTGCGGTTTCAAAGTGATCCTCTCATCCAATTCCAATTTTGCAATTTATGAAAAGGGATTTTCCACCGTCATGTCGGAAAATATCTGTTTTCCTGCCAAGCTCGCACATGGCCACATCTTTGATCTAGGCGAAAAAAAAGTTGACCGGATTTTCTTCCCGACAGTGGTTTATGAGCAGGAGGAATCTAAGGATGCTCTAAACACATTTAACTGCCCGGTGGTGACCGGCTATCCCGACCTGCTGAAGAATGCAATCAACCCGGAACAGAAATTTGGCATCCCTCTCGACAATCCAATTATCAGTTTTAAGGATTTTAACCTCCTCAAAGATCAATTATATCTGTTCTTCAACAAGTTTGGTATCGACCACCGGACGGTGTCAGCAGCGGTAGAAAAAGGAAGAGCAGCGCAGGTCGATTACAAAAAACAACTCCGAGAACTCGCTGTAAAACAGCTGAAGAAGGGGGCTGCCCAAAGACGGACGACGATCATTCTGACCGGTCGGCCTTACCACATGGACCCCCTTATCAATCATGGTATCCCCAATTTATTGACCGAACTTGGTGTCGATGTCATTAGCGAGGCGGCAGTCGCCTTAAGTGGCGACGATACTTCATTGAAAGATATTAATGTTCTGACCCAGTGGAGCTATACCAACAGACTCTACGCAGCAGCTAAGTGGGTTACGAAAACACCCCACGCCCAAATGGTGCAATTGACCTCTTTTGGTTGTGGCCCCGATGCTGTTGCGACCGATGAAGTTAAAGATATCCTTCGGGATGGCGGGAAAGTCCATACTTTGATTAAAATGGATGAAATAGCGAATCTGGGTGCGGTCAGGATCAGGCTCCGATCCATGCTTGATGCGATGAAGGAAAATAATGGTAAGGGGAGGATTGTCGGCGTTGATACAAGGAAAGCAAATGGTAGGATAATCGGCACCGCCAATGGAAGAACCTTGATTGCTCCCTATTTTTCAGCATTCTACTCGCCACTGATTCCGGCGGCATTCAAACCTCTCGGTTACCGTGTCGAAGTTCTGCCGCCACAGGATAAATCTTCTGCCGAATGGGGGCTAAAAACGATCAACAACGACATGTGCTATCCAGCAGTACTGGTTTCCGGTGATATTATCAAAGCCTTTCAATCAGGGCACTACGATCCCGAGAAAACCGCAGTCATTTTGACCCAGACCGGTGGTCAATGTCGAGCCTCCTCATATGTTTCGCTGATCAAAAAGGGGTTGGCTGCTGCGGGCCTGGAGGAGGTGCCGGTGATTACCATATCCAATCAGGAAATCAATCCTCAGCCTGGCTTTAATATCGATCAGAAGGGACTGATGAAGCGGTTGGCTTTGGGAGTTATTTTTGCTGATCCTCTAGCCAGAATGTATCTGGCCTTAACCGCCAGGGAAAAAACACCCGGAACCGCAAAAAAATTACACACGAAGTATCTTACCCGGATGGAGAAAGGAATTGAGAATGCCGATTACTCCTACCTTCTCAATCTTTTAGAAAAAGCCGTAACAGACTTTAACCGGATTGATATTTACGACCGATCTATCCCCAGGGTCGGAATTGTTGGAGAGATATTCGTTAAATATAATTTCTTTTCTAACGGAAATATCATCGATTGGCTGTCCAATCAGGGAATAGAAGTGGTTCTTCCTCCGATACAGAGTTTTTTCGCCCAGTGCTTTATCAACGAAACCTATAATCAGAAGGTATTTTTCAAACGTTCCTTTGTCGATCGCACCAAATATAGGCTGCTGGAGATTTACTCAAAATACCATCTCGCTCAAATTGAGCACATTATGCAGGGATTTCGTTTCTACAAAAAGGCTCATGACCTGAGAGAATTGGCAGCAATAACCGACGATGTTGTCAGTTTGGCCAATCAGTACGGTGAAGGCTGGCTGCTCACGGCAGAAATGATCGCCATGCTTCGAGAAGGAACCAGCAACATTGTCTGCCTCCAGCCCTTCGGTTGTATTGCCAACCACATTACTGGTCGAGGGGTGGAGAATAAGCTCCGGGAGATGTTTCCAGCATTGAATCTGCTGTCATTGGATATGGATGCAGGGACCAGCGAAGTTAACATTCTCAACCGTCTCCATCTTTTGGCCAGTGAAGCCAGGGAACAGGAGGCTCGTGACAAGGAAACGGTGCCTGAGTTAAAAACAGCTTGGCGTTTTACCTTTCCCAACGTATTGCCGCGTGAGCTGCAAGCACTCAACAGTTATACATCGTTAGAGGTTGAAAAATGGCGCGCCTGGGTATCACACTTGGAACTGCGGGAACGAACACAGAGCTTAAGACGCAGAATTGGGTTGTAATTACCAACATTTTTCATGAATGAACGACTGCAGCTGCTGCTGGAATGACAGTGGATTGTCAGATCATCTTTGCAGGGGGCGCAACAGATAGAGTCCCAG
>JAOZOH010000346.1 GCA_029933365.1 Desulfuromusa sp.
CTACGTTTGGGCCAATTTTCGATAGCACTGATACTCGTCAGACAGGGCCCGGTATGAACACCCGGATTAACAAGGCTTAGCCCTGCTTCAAGGACGTCATCGTAAACTCGGCCAAAGGAATGAATGGAGCGCATCTCTTCGATCAGTTCCGGTCCTTTTTCTGCGGGCATAAAGGCGATATTAATGGGATTCAAACCAAATATAGAAATTTTACAAGGTGCAGTAATTCTGGTGTCATAGGGCAGATTATTTGCTTCGGCAATTACCGGACAGGGCTCTTCTGCGAAAATACTCTTGAATAGTAAGGCCGCAAAAGCTCCAGGATAAAGGACGACGACCTGATCCTCGTTAACTCTTCCCTTGAGCAGTTTTGCGTAGCCCTCGTGAGCAAAAGCAGGAGTGACGATCAGGATGTACTTAACTCCGGCGATAGCTTGATCAATATCAGTGGTAACTAAATTCAGTTCAAAACGTCCCTCTACCGTACCACTCGATTCAATAGTTTTACTGGTAAATAACTGTTCGATATTTTGGCGAAATTCGGGCATTTCAAATAGATTCACTGTGAACCCTCGAGAAATTAAATCGACTGCCATTCCATGAGCACCATGTCCACCACCTAAGATTGCAATTTTTTTATTCATCATTATTACTCCATGTTTTTTTAGTCTCAACTTCTTAAACCAGCAGATAGAGATCAAACTCTGCTCAAAGGTCCCATCCCAAATATTTTAAAAGGGTATTCTGTATTTATGGCTCTCAAGCTGAGTACTGCATCCCTAAAATATTTTCTTTAACTTGGTTACTGAATGTGAGAATGTGCTTTTCCATGACTGACTTGGCTAAATCAGCATCTCTCACTTCCAAAGCTGCCAACATTTGCCGCTGATCGTTAATTTGCGCTAGAATTTCTTTTTCGCCGAAAACTAAATAATACCAGAAACGAGCACATACCCCGTGGAGCTTCTGAAGCATTTCGGACAACTGTGGATTGAACGTTGCTTCATGAGTTACCTTATGGAAATCAGATTCAAGCTGAAAAAGCTCATCTGAGCATTTTCCCCCTGTGTTCGAACAGTCATCAACGGCTTGTATAATTTTTCTGAGGCAACTCAATTGTTCCTCAGTGATTCTCTCTGCTGCTAATTGCCCAACCAATCCCTCCAAATTCAATCTAATTTCAATGACGTGATTGAACTCACGCAATTCAAGAGGTGCCACAAATGTTCCTGCTCGGGGGACACTGTTTACCAAACCATCTTTCTTGAGTTCCAGAAGGATTTCACGTAGCGGAGTTCGACCGATATTGTAGCGATCCATCTGTTTCTTTTCGTTTAACAGTTGCCCTGGCGGAAGATCCTGTGTGATGATTCGATGTCTTAGATGCTTGTAAACTTCATATTTTGAAAGTGCCATTGTAAACCTCAATCGCTGTAGTTATCTAGTTTCACGATAT
>JAOZOH010000165.1 GCA_029933365.1 Desulfuromusa sp.
GATGCCGACACATTGACCGACATGCCGTTTACACAAAATTCTTTACAGGCTCCCTCAGAGTCCCTTATCTTCTTTGTAAGTGGAACTGAATGAGTAGGATGCGACCCTCTTACCCTGCTGGTCGAAGCGCACCACCAGATCGCGGGTCTGATCCGGACCAAAAGTGGCATAGCGATAGTGTCCGTAAGTCCAGGTCTTTTGCCCATCTTCAATCCCAATACGCCAAGGTTGCCCAAACATTTGCTGGACATCTTCCAGGGTCGTCTCTCCTACTTTGATCATCGCTACTGGCCCGACAGGAAATTCTCTGCCGACCGTTGCACAGCCGACCAGAGACAGGAGTATGGTGCCGATCAGCATGATTCCGATGAATTTCATGGTCATCATTTTTTGCATATGCGTTAACCTTTCCTCTCAACCAATTAAATCAAATACACAGCAAATTCAACCCAGACAGGATATTTTTATTACGATCCGTCTGCATTGCGTGAGGCTTACCATCTTGACTAATCTAGCATCCCTTGTTTCCCTGAATGAGATTCCTCCTTTTCCAGCAGCAGCTTAATGGCAGCTAGATCTATAGCTGATTTAAAAGGTTTGGTTATATATTGATCGCCACCGACCTGCCTGCTTTGAAAAATATCTTCTGGAGAGCTTCTTCCTGAGCTAAAAATGATTGGGATATGCCGTGTTTTTGCGTTCATCTTGAGGCGCTTGCAGACTTCAAATCCATCCAATCCTGGAAGCATGATGTCCAGCAGGATGAGAGCGGGAAGATCTCTTGCAATGTCATCAAGAGCATCAAATCCTGTCATCGCAGCATGGGCCAGGTAGCCAGCAGACGACAGAAGAACACATTCCAGCTTCAACAAGGCTTCATCGTCTTCAACAATGAGAACTTTTTTCGGCATCGGCGTCAACTCCACGTGACAGCGATATTTAAAAGAACCGGCTCACTGGTGAGACATCACAACCGGCAAACGAACAAAACTACTCTTTTAAACAATGCAGTGGTGATTAATCCCAGCAGCAGTATGCAAATATTTCATGCGCCCGGCGGTTATTGTCTTCGTATGAGGTCTTCTGACCGCGCACTTTATCGCGCCCAATGACAGCCCACCCATCAGACCGTTCAAAAAACATGATTTTCTGGGTCACCATCAGATACTGTAATTCATCTTTGCTGACAGCGCATTCCTTGCCATCTTTAAGAACAACTGGAATATTCATGAGTTAACCTCCCATCAACAGAAGTTTTATCGTTCAAAATGAAACCCAGACAACGTATCACTTCGACCTTCAACGTGTGGAAAAAACTCTCGGAGCAGGCATTATCGTGGCAGTTGCCCTTGGTGCTCATACTGCAAATCAGTTTTGCTGCAAAAGCATGCTAGTGGGACATCAGTACTGGCACCGTCATTGATTCCAGTATTGTTCGAGTCGCCCCGCCAAGCACCCATTCCCTCAACCGGGAACGGCCGTAACCACCCATAACAACGAGATCTGAACCAAGATCAGCAGCAGAAGACAGGATTGCACTCCCTGCATCAAGATCGGTGATATGATTTTTCGATACCTCGACATGCACGCCATGACGTGCAAGATAAAGAACGATTTCATCAACTGGGATGTGACCCTGAGCGTCATGCTTAGAGGAAAGTGCTATTAGATTCACGCTATCCGCTCGCTTTAGTAGCGGGAGCGCATCAGTGATGGCTCGCGTTGCCTCGCGACTCGCATTCCAAGCAACTAAAATGCGACTTCCTATGTTGAGGAAACTGCCTGCATAGGGGAGAATTAATACTGGCCGGCCCGCAGTAAGCACTAACTGCGCGGTGAAATCCTTAGTCACATTTGATTTATCAGAAGAATCTGTTTGGCCAACGACGACCAAATCAGCGTATCGAGCCTGTTTCGCTACAGCATCGACTGGGAAGTTGATAGTGGAACGCCATTCAGTATTTTTGAAGCCCATACTCGACGCCTGATTACTGTAAACTGCTTTGGTCCTAGTCATTTCTTCTGCAGCGAACTTCTTCTGGGCTTCGCGGATCTCCTGACCAGCTTGCATCAAATATGCGGGGATGACAAATAGCTCCTGTGTGTAGAGTGCGACCAGATGGGCCTCATGTTGTGTTGCCATGCGGATGGCAACTTCGATACACACGGCAGTACGTTTACCGCAGTCAGCATGAACGAGAATCGTTTTATAACTCATGGGATTCCTTTCTCTTGCCTTAACAATAATCTCTATAATTAAGTTGTATCAGAATATATGGGGAAATCAACTCATCGCAGCTGGTTGTGGACATCACGGCAATACCTCCGTCAAACTTGGCACCTGTTGAGGCACGTCAACTCCTGTGCTCTAACTTTTGTTTCACAACAAAAGGTTTTCCAGGCGAAATTTTTTACCTGTCTTTAAAACCGATTCGTTGCGTTTTATCTTTCTCCTCCTGGATGAGTTTTCTTATGGCCACCGCTGCCTTGTCTTCAATAAAAAGATGATCCATTTCAATGGAAACAGGATGGACTCTGCTTTCCAACCTTAATTTACTATTGTAGATAAAGTTGGTACAGAGTGCTTATTGGCAGACCTATTTCACTTGTGGTATCGCTTTATCAACTGCATTGTCAGTCAGTTATGCTGCACTCTTTGAATCTAACCTTCGGCACCAAATTAGATAAAAGCCAATCAGAAATCTGGCGGGGTCTTGCTATGTTTTTGCTGTTGTATTCGTTTTAAGAATTTTTTGGTTGTAAGTCAGCAGAAGATCACTCTTTTTGAGGATGCCCAGCAGCTTTTGATCCGATTCGCTGACGACCGGGAGAGTGGAAATCTGCTTCCCTTCGAAAATCTCAAAAGCGGTCTCAAGACTGTCGTCCGGTCGCAGAATAACAACCCGGCTGGTCATAATCTCTGAAACGACAATCAGCTCACTTAAAGCTTCGAATTCAGCGAGAAAGCTTTTCAGGTCACTCATCGAAAGAATCCCGACCAATTTATCCTGTCTGTCGATAACCGGAAAATGTGGGTAGGAGCTTTCCTCAGCTTTGATTAAAACCTCACCCAGGCGCATGTCGTCGTGAATCGTTTCAAACTGGGTATCCATATAATCACCCACCTGCATAGAACGGAGCAAATTGACATCGTGGCCGCGAACCATGCGGATTCCTTTCCGCAGCAGCTTTGTTTCATAGATGGAATAACCGTAAAATTTTTGTACCGTGACCAGGCTGGTGATACAGCAGGTCATTAAGGGGAGGATGATGTCAAAGTTATAAGTCAGTTCAAATATGGTAAAGATCGCGGTAATAGGCGCCAGAGTTGTTCCCGCAACTACAGCGCCCATGCCGATCAGACTGTAGGCTGCGCTGGTAGCGACATGGCCGGGAAAAAAGATTTCAACAACAATACCGAAAGCCCCTCCCAGCAAAGAACCAAGGACCAGGGATGGGGCAAAAATCCCGCCGGAAAATCCTGCACCGACACAGCCGGCAGTAGCCAGCAGTTTTAAGACCAGGACGGTGGTTATCAACCCGAGAGCCATTTGTGAAGTTAACGCCAGGTTAATCGATTCGTATCCGACTCCCAGAATATGAGGCCAGCCGATCGCTAATGCTCCAATCAATAAACCGGCCACGGCCGGTCGATATGAGAGCGGAATCGCCGCTTTATTAAAGAGATCTTCCACTGCTGAAACAGAGCGGATAAATAAAATTGAGAGGAGCCCGGCACAGAAGCCAAGCAAAGCATACAGCACCAGCTCCGAATAACTCACCAATTCGAAAGCAGGGACCTGGAAGGTTGGGAGACTGCCGAGAAAATGGTGGGAAATGACAGTTGCCGTCACAGCTGAAATAGCAATATGACTGAGGTAACTGACTTGAAAATCAACCAGAATAATCTCTGCCGCGAACAGCATTCCGGCCATCGGGGCGTTGAATGTGGCCGCGATTCCGGCGGCAGCTCCACAGGCCAAAAACACCCGTTTCCACTCGGCTGGCAATCTGATCAACTGGGCAATCGATGATCCAACCGAGGCACCAATATGGACGACCGGCCCCTCTCGGCCAACCGAGGCACCACAACCTATCGACAGGGCGGTAAAGAGAGCTTTTAAAAAGGCTGTCCGGTGACGGATAGTCCCTTCCCGGTTGACGAGCGCTTCAATGACCTCCGGAACTCCAGCCCCACGCGCTTCAGGGGATAGACGAGTGATCAGAGGGCCGACAAGCAAGCCGCCAAAAGCCGGAATGAGCAGAACCAGATACCAGGGATAACTGTCGTTGATATCCAGCATTGCAAACGGGTCGGGCCAGAACAGATCAGTTGCAAACAGCAACAGATAGCGAAATCCAACCGCCAGCGCACCGGTCGTCATGCCGATCAGAATGGCGATTATCAGCAGGGTGATCAGATTTTCCCGATTCGGACTAAATTTCCAGGTAATTCTCACGTAGTTGGCGCCCCCAGTTGAATTGCTGGAAAAATCATAACATGGGTTGGGTTTTGCTTTATCACCTCATCAAACTACTTTGGGTTCTATAATCATCAAAAAAGCATATTCAACTTTTTCTGAGAGCCGGCACCCACGAGATGGGTGTCGGCTCTCAGAAAAGTTACAGTTCGTCTGGATTTTCAAGCAGGCGCTTCAGTTCAACCAGAAAGTTAGCGGCGTACATTCCATCCACAATTCGGTGATCAGACATTAAGGTCACCCGCATCATGGATGCCGGAGTCATCTTGCCGTCTTTCACCACAACTTCATCCTGGATAGCGCCAACTGCGAGGATTGCAGCCATACCCGATGGTACCAGAGCCGCGAAGTGTTCCACCCCGAACATACCCAGATTAGAGATCGAAAAATTCCCGCCGATCAATTCAGCTTCGCCTATTGAGCCGTCTTTGACCATAGCGATTAATTGGCGAGACCTGTCAGCAAGGTCTTTCAAACTTAACGCTTCGCACCCCTGAATGACTGGCATCATTAAATCCTCATCAACAGCGACTGCGATAGCAATGTTGATTTGTGGATTAAAAATGTATTCTTTGTCGCCAAGTTGTGCGTTGATCATAGGATATTTTTCAATAGCTTTTGCGCAGGCCTTGGTGACGATATCATTCATTGATATCGGTTGATCGGTCTCTTTCAATTTAACTCGCAGAGCTTTGGCTTTTCCCATATCAATCGCCATAGTGACCGGAAACTGCGGAGCCGACCAGGAGGCCACTACTGCTTTGGCGATAGACGCACGCATTTTCGATATAGGTTTTTTGGTGCTAACAGAATGATCGGTTTTCTCAGTTACGACATCCTCTGTCTCCAAAACTTCTTCATCTGCGGCTACAGCGCTATGACTGCCCTGATAACTGGCAATGAAGGCATCTATATCCTCATCCGCCACGGCAGCATCGGCGATAATCCCAATTAACGCTTTAACCGGGTAATCTTCTCCTTCATCACCAATGATCCGCCGAAGAACACCCGCGACAGGGCTCTCGACCACTTGGTTGATCTTGTCGGAGGCAATTTCTACAATTTCACTTTCAACCTCAACCTCATCACCCTCATCAAGCAACCATTCAGAGATAGTTCCCTCCTCCATGGTCAGGCCCCATTTGGGAATGGTCAGAGCAAAGATTTTTTTATCACTCATATTTAGCTAC
>JAOZOH010000347.1 GCA_029933365.1 Desulfuromusa sp.
GCTGAAAGCTATCATCATCTCTGCCGATCCACCTATGGCGCACAGCAGAGCTATCAGGCGGTAAAAGATTTTCTCCAGCAGGCGGGACAATATATTCCTGAGGTACTCGCAACTGCAGTCGCTTATCCGGGGGTCGATATTGCCGCCTGTGAGCAGGTTGCCAAAGAACTTGGGGTAAAATTTCGCGCTCGCAAATATAATGAAGTTGGTTGAAAAGGGAAAACACACAGCATAATAGCGGCCTACATGTTTGATGCAAAGCTACACACAAAACTTAGATATTTTGACTGTTTTCAGCTCCACTGTTTAAGGCCACCTGATCCGTTCATCAAATGTCCTGCCAAAATATGATTTCGTATCTCCTTAGGCTATTTGAAGGACATTATGCTTTTTGCCTACGATAAAATGTTCACAGTATGTTCCGGTTTTCAAAGCGGTGTGGTTTGCTGATCAACGAATCATTTTCCCCATCAGATTCCAAATACACCTTATTTTCCAAACAATTTATCCAAAGTATTGTCCAACATTTTCTTGATAGGCTCCACACCTTCACCAGCATCAGGGGATATTTTTTCTAATAGCTTCTGGCTCGCTTTCTCCTTAGCTTTTTCCAGCGCTTGATTTTGTAGTGCAGTAGAATCATATCCTATTTTTGGCTGACTCAACGTCCCCTGAATTTGCAATGGCAATACTCCCCACCCATCTCGACCTGACATCGTCTGTTTGAGACTTTTACTGACTCCCAGCTTGTCCATAATTTCCGGAGCAAACCGGGCGTTAAGGTGAAGGTTGAGGCGACCGTCAATATCGATTGTTCCCTGCGGCGTCAGTTTGGTTTTAGAGCTGTCCAGGTTGCCGTTAAGTTGCACTAATCCATTCCGCAGATCATATTGACCGGTCAGCGATTGAAAGCTCAGAATCTTCAGTTCTGGACTGCCAAAAAAACTTGCCAATTTTTCAAGCAAGGGGGCACCTTTGGCTACGCCCTGCTGAAGATTGAACTCTCCCTTCATTTTAAGTGTTTGTAACAAATTATCGGGAAGAGTCCCTCTACCAGAAAAATTATTCTGCCACTGTAACTGACCTGAAACACTCTGCTGGCTCTCCGGAAACAATCCTGAAACCAGGGTCGTAATATTCGGTTGGCTCAAACCCATCTGCCCCGAATAAGAAAACCCTTTGACCCCAAGATTGATACGTGATGCAGCCCTCAGTTCACCACCTCCAATTTGACTGGAGAGATTTTGAATCGACAAATAATTATTTTTGAGACTCAAATCAGCGCTCACCTTATCAATATCCAGCTCCTTATAAACCAGACGGTTGATCGCTAGAGTTCCCACCATATCGATGGGGACATCGAAAGGACCAATATCATCAGTCAGAGTTTTCTGGCGTTTAATCTGCGGAATATCACTAGCGTTGCCGCTGGCATCTTTGAC
>JAOZOH010000166.1 GCA_029933365.1 Desulfuromusa sp.
ATGTTTTGCTTTTAGATTTGGTTCCTTCTCAACATCTCTTGCTACGCGATCCATAACTTTAACTGCGGCAACAGGATATAAACCTGCAGCGGTTTCTCCTGAAAGCATGACAGCATCTGTTCCATCGAGAATAGCATTGGCAACATCTGAGGTTTCTGCTCGGGTTGGACGCGGATGTGAAATCATACTTTCTAACATCTGAGTTGCAGTAATAACCGGCTTGCCTTGTTGATTACATTCACGAATAATGCACTTCTGAATCAAAGGAACCTGTTCGGAAGGAACTTCAACACCAAGATCCCCGCGCGCAACCATCACCCCATCAGTTACAGCAAGGATGTCAGAAAAGTTCTTGACAGCTTCCGGTTTCTCAATCTTGGCAATAACTTTTATGGCTGAATTTCGCTCAGCTAAAAGCTGTTTTAAATGGCTGACCTCATCGGCAGTTCTAACAAATGAGAGGGCAACCCAGTCGAGTTGTTGATGAATGGCGAACTCCAAATCCGCAAAATCCTTTTCGGTCATTGCCGGGGCAGAAACTTTCACTCCAGGCAGATTGATTCCTTTGCGATCTTTAAGTAATCCACCAACCTTAACCCGACAATGGACATCCCCTGCTTCGATTCTTAGCACCATGAGTTCTAACTGACCATCATCAAGCAAGATCTGATTGTCAGGAACAACATCACGAGGCAAAGCTTGATAAGTTGTCGGAATCAAGCCATCTGCACCCTCAACATCAGCTGTGGTTATTACAACTTCCTGATCCACTTCCAATTTTTGACTGCCATCACGCATTAAACCGGTACGAATTTTGGGCCCCTGCAAGTCACCAAGGATGGAAACCGATTTTTTATATCTGATAGCAAGTTCCCGAATCTGTGTGATCCAGGTTTCTTTCTGCGCAAGTTCACCGTGGGAAAAATTCAATCTAAACACATCCACACCGGCCTTCAGCAGATCTTCCAATTGACTTTTCTCAGCGCATGAAGGACCAACAGTCGCAACTATTTTAATTCGACGGGGCATCAATAACTTCTCCAATTACAAATAATTTGAATGAATAAAAAAAGGTCAGGAAATTAAACCATCACTTTTTTGTCAATGATCGCTTAAATTAATCCCCCCGTAATTTATTCTTCATCCAGGAACGGATATTCAAAGGTTTCAGGTGGCACAAAATTCTCTTTGATGGCACGGACCGAAGCCCAGCGCATCAGATTTTGTTTGCTGCCAGCCTTGTCGTTAGTGCCGGAAGCGCGTCCACCACCAAAGGGCTGCTGGCCAACGACAGCTCCGGTTGGTTTGTCGTTGATGTAGAAGTTGCCAGAAGCATTTTCCAATTTACCCAGAGCTAAGCTGATTGCGGTACGATCTTGGGCGAAAATAGCACCTGTTAAGCTATACGGTGATGTTTGATCACAGAGTTCCAGGGCTGCTTCGTAGTCGGCATCCTTGTAACAATACATCGTCATGACTGGGCCAAAGATCTCTTCCTCCATAGTTTTGAAGTGAGGATCTGTGGTTGTGATAACCGTTGGTTCGACAAAGTAACCTTTGCTGTCGTCATAACCGCCACCGATGACAATTTCGGCAGTGTCAGCGACTTTCGCATAGTCGATATACTCAGTGATAGTGCTGAATGCCCCTTTGTCGATGACAGCATTAAAAAAATTACCAAAATCACAGACATCGCCCATTTTGATTCGGTCTGTTTGCGCTTTTATCTCTGCCAGAACTGGTTCCCAGAGTGATTCGGGAATGTAGGCACGGGATGCCGCTGAGCATTTTTGTCCTTGGTATTCGAAAGCGCCGCGGACAATGCCAGTTGCGAGGGCTTTGACATTGGCAGAGGAGTGGGCAAATACAAAATCTTTGCCTCCGGTTTCGCCGACGATCCGTGGGTAGGTTTTGTATTTGTTCTCGGCAATGTTATTGCCGATTTGCTTCCACATGCTCTGAAAGACTGGGGTGCTCCCGGTAAAATGGATACCGTTAAAGTCAGGACTGTCGAGGCAGACATTACCGACATCGCTGCCGGAACCAGGGACGAAATTGATAACACCATCAGGCAAGCCTGCTTCTTGTAACAGTTTCATAAAGTGGTAAGGGGCGTAGACGGCAGATGATGCTGGTTTCCAGACCACAGTGTTGCCCATAATTGCTGGTGCTGTTGGCAGGTTTCCAGCAATGGCCGTGAAATTAAAGGGGGCGACTGCAAAGACAAAACCTTCCAGTGGGCGGTGCTGAACATAATTCCAGATCGGCGAAGGTGAATGCATGGGCTGGTCGGCATAAATTTCTTGGGCGAAATAGACATTGAAGCGGATAAAGTCAATAAGTTCGCAGGCGGCATCAATCTCTGCCTGGAAAGGACTTTTGCTGATATTTAACATGGTGGCTGCGTTGATCAAGAACCGGTACGGACCAGCCAGAAGATCGGCTGCCTTTAAAAAGATAGAAGCCCGTTCTTCCCAGCGTAGACTTTGCCAGACTGGTTTTGCGGCCATAGCAGCATCAATAGCCATCTGTACTTCTTTAGCGCCGGCTTTATGATAAGTGCCAAGTTGGATCGAATGGTCGTGAGGGCAGGCTATTTTAGCCAAATTTCCGGTGCGAACTTCTTTGCCACCAATGATCAGAGGAACCTCTATTTGTTTGGATTTCAGTTCTTCCAGTGCTTCTTTTATCTTCTGCCGTTCCTGGGTGCCGGGGGCATAGGAAAGAACTGGTTCATTTTGGGGGAAAGGGATGTTGATTCCGGCGTTATTTAGAACTGACATTGATGTTCTCCTTTAATAGTGTATTTCCAAATTTAACTTTTCAAATTTTCTGTGTTTTTTTTGTTCACCATTATCAAACTTCAAAATAAGTAAATTCTTTTTGGAAGCCCTGAATGTAACGGCTGAATTGTTTTGAATTATTGCAATACGCTCGTTTTCAAGCTCTGTTGCCTTTAACTCAAATATGACGTCTGTCAGTTTTTTGATTCCAAGGCTATTGTGCTGGGTAGGCTCGTTAAGGTTTTTCTTTTTTCCAGTAATTATTGGAAGTCTAAAAACCCAGGGTAAGTGTGGTTCATTTTCATGGGTAAATACTTCCAAGAACTTACCTTGCGGGTAGTATTCAGGTTGAAATTTGAGGGCATTTTTGAAAAATTGATCTGAATTTATTTCGTTTTCAAAACAAAGACCATAGCGAGAGTAATCATTACTATTAAAATTTGACCGTTCCCAAATTTTCAATGGGGAAGTGTGTTCACTTTTAGTTTCCGATTCATTTTCTACCCACAATATTTCTAAATAGAAATTTTCAAAAAAGAATCGCCTATTTTCAGTTCCAAGCCCTGAATGAACCCTACCACTCCCTTCAATTAATCCAAAGTTCACTAATTCATCGGCTTCTTGACCTTTGTTTGAAATAATAAAAATATGGTCAACCTTCATGACCTATCCTCGTTTTGTCTCTATCAACCTGTCGAAACCAACTAGAACCTATTGTGG
Source organism: Desulfuromusa sp. (assembly GCA_029933365.1). Next base: position 3,504 of record JAOZOH010000166.1, read on the forward strand.
AACGATCCGACAGGTTGATATCTCAGAAGTGTTACTTTACTAGCTAAGAACTTGAGTAATTCTTTCCAGTGCCCAGTCGATCTCTTCTTTTTTGATAACCAGAGGAGGTGCAAATCGCAAAGTGTAGGTATGTGTTTCTTTACATAGAATCCCCAATTGTTGAAGACTCTCCGCAACTGCTCTTGCTCCACCCTGGGTACCTTCATAAAGTTCAATAGCGATCATCAGGCCACGCCCTCTGACCTCTTTTATATTTTCATTCTTGATCTTTTTAAGTCCCGCAAGAAAATAGGCTCCCATCTCTCTAGAGTTGTTCACCATATCTTCTTCGACCAGAACCTTCAGTGCAGCCCTGGCAATACTGCAGGCAAGGGGATTTCCACCAAAAGTGGAACCATGCTGACCGGGTTTTAAAACGTCCAAAACTTCATTGTTGGATAGGACCGCAGATACTGGGTAGAATCCGCCGGAAAGGGCTTTGCCAATCAAAGTCAGATCGGCTTCAATACCTTCATGCTCCTCTGCTAGCAGAGCTCCCGTCCTGCCAAGCCCGGTTTGGATTTCATCCAGAATGAGAACGACATTGTTCTTTTCACAAATCTCTTTAACTTTTTTGAAATACCCCTCGGGTGGGAGAATACCCCCTGCTTCTCCCTGAATAGGTTCCACCATAAAAGCAGCTGTATTTTTAGTGATGGTCTTTTCGAGTGCTTCAGCATCACCAAATGGAATTATTTTAAATCCCGGAGGATAAGGTCCAAAATTATCTCTGGCATTGTCATCGGTAGAAAAGCCGACGATAGCAAGAGTGCGGCCATGGAAGTTATCGCTACAAACGATGATTTCGGCCTTATCCTTTTCAATTCCCTTAACCTCATAGCCCCATTTGCGGACACATTTTATTGCCGTTTCAACAGCTTCGGCTCCGCTGTTCATTGGCAGAACTTTATGAGAGTTGGTCAGTTGACAGAGCTCTTCATAAAGGAGCGGCAGCTGGTCATTTCGGAACGCTCTGGAAGTAATGGTCAGCTTCTTTGCCTGAGTCGTCATCGCTTCAAGAATTTTGGTATGACAGTGTCCCTGATTGACTGCCGAATAGGCAGCAAGACAATCCAGATAACGATTACCGTCAACATCCCAGACCCAGACCCCTTCACCGCGAGTTAAAACAACATCCAATGGTTTATAATTGTGAGCACCATATTGTTCTTCCAGGTGAATATAGTCTTCTTGATTCATGGTTATTCCTTTCAGTAAATAATATTGTAGTGTGTTTTTTAGCGTGTTGGGTACGGTTTCAGGTGCTACGAATCTTTGCAGTCTGAATTCCGTATCAAAACCTTGTGGATATAGGGTGAAGTCATTGCGGTCAGCAATGCTCCATAATCGACTTGGAATCGGAGTTCATCTCCGACTTTAATAGAAAGTTTTTTTGTGTCGATCACAATATGGTCACTACTTGATCCCAATATTTCGATCTTTTCCTGTGGAGTTAATCCTGAAGGGATGACATCCTGACGACCTAGCCCTAAAATAGCTCGGCCAATCTGGCCACGATCATGAAAAACCGGGATCTGGCCAAAAGCATTAAGAGCCGTGTCACCATCAGGAACAGACCCCTTTTGTTTAGACTCAATAACTTCAGCAACCAGAGTGATCGCATCGTTATGTAGTCCCGGAACGGGTTCGTAGTTCAAAGTGTCATGTCCGAATAAAATCATCTCTCCAAGTCTGAGGTTATTGATTTTCCCGGGCTGCTTGGTATCTTTAAACCATTTGTAATTAGCAGAGTTCCCCCCTGAAACGATGTCAAGCTTCAAGCCGAACTTTTTCTCTAACGCTTCGGCCAGACCTGAAAGCTGAGACATTTTATCCTCGGTGGGAATCACCCCTCCAATACAACTGAGATTGATTCCAATCCCAACCAAAGCAATGCCTGGCAGTTTGATAATCTCCTCAATTGTCTCGTCGAGCTGTTCAATTGGAATTCCCTCTCGCAAATCTCCGAAATCCACCATCAGGACAACCTTGTGGACTTTAGATTGCTTACAGGCACCCTGAGAGAGCTTCTGAATAATACATAATTCGGTATTCATACTGATATCAGCATACCGAACAACCTCGTCGATCTGGCTCAACAAAGGGGT
>JAOZOH010000348.1 GCA_029933365.1 Desulfuromusa sp.
CGAATCCGCTTTAATTGTTGATGAAAAGACTTAGCAATGGCGGTCACAGCTGCAATCTGATCCTCTGTAAAGCTGTTTTTTTTGAATGAGCAGAGTATTAGAACTGTACGCATAGCGCCACGAACATAGAGAGCTTTTGCGACGTAAGAATGAATCCCCTTTGGAACAAATAACATCCAGTCAATTGCTTTAATACTACTCTGGGTATCGTCCACTATCAGGTACTCAAGGCTTTCCTTTTCAATATTTTCTGCAATCGTTCCAGCATATGGGAACGAGCTCCCAGGTTCCAAAGGATTGTCCATCTCCCCTTTTGAATAAACAATAACCCGGTTTTTCCGTGCATATATATCAGAGAACATCACCACATTCATCCCGGGAAATAACTTTTTCTCAAGATAAATCCGTTCCAGCATTGCATCTATCGTAAAGCAGCGTGCCAAGTCAGCACAGATCTGCTTTAACTCCTTAGTTTCTGTAGACTGTTGCTTTTTTTCTGTGACAGTTTTTTTAAAAGCAGCCTGTTCAATGACCGCTAAACGGATATAGCCGGCCCCTTCATGAGAGAAATATTCCACCAGACAGGTAGTCCTCGTTACAGTTTCATTTTCGCAACCCAGCAACAACTCTAAAGTTAGATGACGCTCTAAAAATAAATTCTCAAGAATCAAGGGGAGGTTGATATCACCCTGAACCAAGTCATCAAGTCGGTATCTTTTTCCTGATGACACATCTTCCTCAAGAAACTTCTGAAAATATCTATTTGCATTAAGAAGATGCCTCTCCTGAACTGAAAAGATTGCCACCGGGTAATCAGCATTTACAACCTCCAATAGGCGACGATCTTGTTGATCAAAAACACCTCTCAACCAGTCAATATGTGCAGTAATTTCTTCAACGGAGCCTTCATAGTAACGAAAATTGCTAGTCGGCCAACCCGTCAGTTTATACCAGTAGAGTGATTTACCATCCTTAACCCGAAAAATCATCCGCACCGGAACTCGGTCTTTAAAGTTAGCAACAGCATGTTCAATGGAGTCTCGATCATCAGGGAAAAGCATATCCATTCGATATTCACGGTCTTTAAAAAATCGATAATTTTCTAATCCAAGAACACCTATATCACTATTATTCAAATTAATAAAAGACCTCTTTGATAAATCCAACCGCCAGAACAACATCCTAGTTTTATCCAGCACAGCAGAAACTGGTTGCATTTCAAGTGAGATCATTAAACAGCCTCAATTCAATCGAGCGGGTCAAATTTGTCGGGTTCAGCATAACAGAGAGGACAAACCCAACCTTCGGGTAGATCATCAAACTCCACTCCTGAGGAAATCTTATTCATTTCATCCCCTTTTACCGGGTCATAAACATAGCCGCAACAGGTACAGATATAACGCATGGGTGAACCTTTCATTTAGC
>JAOZOH010000167.1 GCA_029933365.1 Desulfuromusa sp.
AAATCAGGTGGTAAAAAATCTAAACCAAGCTGAGTGTCACGTGACATTGTGTTGGTTGCTGTGCGGGATAAAAGATCAGATTCCCCATTGGCCAAAGCGGTAAAGCGTTGCTGACTGCTGACTGACTGGAATTCAATTTTACTTTTATCGCCAAAAATAGCAGCTGCGACGGCCTGACATACTGCCACATCAAGACCATACCAGTTGCCATCGGCATCCAGATTATAAAACCCGCCGGAAGGAGTACCAACCTGACAGCGCAAATAACCACGTTTTTTGACCGCATCCAAAGTACTTCCGGCTGCCGAAGCACAAACGGGAGCCGCCATTACGGCAAACGCTACAATCGATGTGAGTAATGTTGAAAGTTTCATTAGGTATCTTCCTTTCCTTTCCATTCAAAGAAACTTACTAACTACGTGACCACTTCAGAAATCAATGATCACCCGAAGCCACTTTCGCGACTACCTACCTTGATACAAAAAGTAAACATTAGTAGCCTGATCACCTCCTTTGTTCAGTTGACCCTGCCTCAATTTTGCTCAAAAGAGACATTTTCTGAGGGGGATGGGAAAAGCAGTATCTAGTAAGCATCGGTAATTGTTCAGTTGAGTACGGCAATCATCTAATGCATAAGCATTCAAAAGATCAATTATCCCAGTTAAAATAACTTGTTAAAGAACACATGGGCTAGTTATCTAGGACAGCCCCTTGAGCTATATGTGGACTCTTCAAGATTTCCTTTTCTCATCAGCACACCTCTCAAATCATAACTACGTTCTATGCACGATTAATACGTGCAAAAACGTGATGTCAATAAAAAAGGAGAAGCATGTTTCATTATTCCAGGCTACCTCATGTCCGGTAATTATTTTCAACATGAGCATACAACCAGTAATTAAACGATAGAGCCTGCCCGATCTTGGAAAAAGCCACCTTCATTTAATCGGCTCCGATAGGACAGACCGCTGCGTGCTTCGTTATACTGCAGTTGATCGATTGATTTCTATCAAATCAGCCAGCAGAGCAAATCCGGTTGCCGCTTTTCCTGCTCCAGGACCCATAATGGTGATATCATCGACGTACTTGGTTCTGAACATCAACGCATTGGTTGGGCCACTAACACCTGCCAAAGGGTGGGATAGCGATATCTTCTCAGGCTTGACACTCCCCTTAACAGAACCATCGCTTTGTAACCTCATCGTTGCGATCAGTTTGTATCGTTTGCCCTGCTCTTTGGCTTTGGCAATATCTGCACTGGTTATTTTTGTAATTCCTTCGCGTTCTACTTGATCCTTGGTTAAGTGATAGTTTAGAACAACATTTGATAAAATAACGACTTTAGCAAGAGCATCCCAACCTTCGACGTCCCCGGTTGGATCAGCCTCAGCATAGCCAAGTTCTTGTGCTTTTTGCAGAGCTGCTTCGTATTCCATCCCGTTTTCCATCTCAGTCAGGATGTAATTTGTGGTTCCATTCAATATCCCTTGAATCTCGGTAATTCCCGCGCCGGCTAAGTTATTGAGGCAGAGATTGATGGCTGGTGTTCCTGCCATTACAGTCCCTTCAAATTTTAACATGACGTTGTTTTGCTTTGCCAGTTCACCCAGTTCTTTAGCCGCTAGAGCAACTGGGCCTTTGTTGGTCATTGTCACATGTTTGCCTGCAGCTAACGCGGTTTTGACATGCGTGATGGCGGGTTCACCGGTTTGGACGTCGGTCCAGCTTACTTCGACAATGGTATTCGCATTACTTTTTGTAATTGTCGTGAGGCTATCCCAGCCGGTGGTTTCTGCCCCTTCATAATCGGACAGGCTTTGATTGTTCTTCACCATCTCTAACAGTTTGGCCATGTCTAGACCGTCGGGGTGGTACGCCGAGCCTTTTAATTTGTCTGAAACAGCCACCACTTGGCATTCAAATCCGTATTGTTGCTTAAGCTTTTGTTGATCTTCAAGCAGGATTTCTACCAGACCTTGTCCAACAACACCGAAACCGATCAATGCGAGTTTTAATTTCATGAGTTTCCCTTTTGATGTGTTTTAATTATTTTTCTGTGCAATGAAAACAACCTATACTCTCTATATTAGCTATGAATACTTAGTTGGAAGCGGTGCTTATCGTTTCGACAGCTTCCGGCTCACCATTTTGATTCCAGTTTCGCAATTTGTAGTATTGTTGGATGAGAGACTTAAAAAAGCCGCGATCCAGCTTTTTCCCTTTCATAAAACCGGCCAGTGATTCTTCATCGAAAAAACGGTTTGGCAATGTATCATCAGTATGCGTGCGACCATTGCGCAAGTTGTATGCTCGAGCCAGATTCGTAATTTTGGCTCCGATGGCATGCAATGAGTCTTCTGTATGTTCATAACCGGTGGCTGCATTTAAAAGTTCGGCCAGGCGCTTTACCCCTTCAGGCACAAAATCACAAATCACCAGACTGTTGCGTACATTCACATCGTCAATACCCTTTGCAACAGTTGCGGGAATTTCATCTATGGTAAAATTCTCCTCCATATCGGTATCAAGGCACCAAAGTCGGGTGTGGCTGGCAAAATCCGCTACTGAAAGCATCAGGGACATAATCAGCGACCCTTTAGGGTTAACGCCGGAGAGCTCCATGCCGAAGGTATTGATGGCAAAGTTGTCACTTCCCTTGCCGATGATTTCAGCCGCACGTTTTGTGCCATCGCCAAAAATGGCACCAACGCCTTTTTTTTGAGCCATTAGTTGGATTAATTTATACTGTGCCTCAGCGTTGCCCCAACTTAGATCCAGCCCATCCCAGTTGTCCAACAACTTTTTCTCATAACATTCCATGGCAAATGAAATCGTAACTCCGACACTAATCGTGTCCATTCCCAGGTCATTGCACAGCTCATTGGCCATCGCCACCTTCTTGATATCGTTGACCATGCAGCCAGATCCCAAGTAAGCAGTCGTTTCATATTCGGGTCCCTCAATCTGGTGCCCGTCAAATGTTGCTATCTTCGAACAACGAATAGCGCAATTAAAGCAGGAGGTATCTTTCCAGTTCAGCTCTTCTTTGGCGGTCTCTGAAGATATCTTCTCAAAATCATCAAACCCACACTCCTTAAAATTACGAGCCGGCAGTACCCCAAGCTCTTGACCCCTTCTTACCCAAAGCATGGTACCCTTCTGCCGTCGATACTTTACACTGGGATTACTTAAAATATCTTTTGTGAGTTTTTTGTTCAGCTCTCTGAACTTTTCTGCATCGTGGTAATGAACCTTCAACTCACCATCGACAACGATGGCTTTTAACATTTTTGAGCCCATTACCGCCCCGGCGCCACCCCTTCCAAACTGCCTGTGCTTGTCCACGCCAATACCGGCCAATCTTGAAAGATTCTCACCTGCGATACCAATGCAGGCAACTCTGGGATCATTTCCGGGGTGCTTATCGATGAGCCAGTCATTGACGTAAAAGATCCCTTTTCCTTTTATCTGCTCAGCGGATTTAAACTCTACTCCATTCTTGGTCACATACAGGTAATTCCACGATTTTGCTTTCCCAACAATAATCATGTAATCAAATCCTGCGGCCTTCAATTGTGGGCCGAAGTGACCTCCACAATGGGTATCCAGGATTGAATTTGTCAGGGGAGATTTAGTCACGAGAGTGGTGCGTGCACTGGTTTGAATTTCGGAACCGGTAAAAGGACCGTTAACAAATATCAGCGGATTGTCTTCGCCCAGTGCTTCAGGGGCAGGAGCAATCTTGTCAAGAATCGCAAATCCCAGGCCTTTGCCGCCAATATAGTTTTCTACTAACGTCTGGTCTGTGTTGTTTATTTCATACGTTTTTGTGGTTAAATCGATCTTAACCCATCTTCCAGTATAAGACATTTCTTCAGCACCTTTTGTTTCTCTAAGTTGTTAATAAAAATGATTATGACTTATCGTGAATCCTCCAAAATATCTGATTGCGACCGGTTTCCCTGCGATGCTCTTCCTCATGATGTCAAATTTCCGGCAAAGGCAGTATCGTTGTTGCTTTTATCTCAGAAAGAACCAGACTGGTTGTGATTTGCATCACGTGCGGCAATGTCGTCAGCTTGGATCGAAGGAACTGTTCCAATTCATGTTGGCTCCTAAAGATCGCTTTGATCAGATAGTCAGATTCACCTGTCAAATAGTGACATTCCAGCACTTGCGGAAAGAGACAGATCTCTTCTTCAAAATGGGTCAATACCTCTTCAGAGTGACCCTGCAGTCGGATTTGAAAAAAACAGATGAGTTCCAATCCCAGTTTTTCATGATCCAGAAGAGAAACATGCCGCTTAACCACGCCCAGTTTTTTTAGTCGCTTCAACCGGGCATGGGCCGCGGGTTGAGAAAGATTAATTCGACGTGCCAATTCATTATTGCTGATACGACTATCGTTCTGGATCTCAAGCAAAAGCGCCAAGTCAATTCCATCCAATTTTATCTTTTCCGATGATGTCATCCCGACTCCTGATTGTGGTTTATTCTTCCACGGTTAGCATAAAAATAGAAAGATGTTTTTCTATAATAGACAATAAACAAAATAATTAAAATCTTTCTCGGAAAATAGTTTTAAAGTTTAAAATACCGGCTTTAGATGTCTTGCGGTATGGAAAAATTTAAAGTTTGTTAAAAGATATGATACTGGTAATTTATTTGCTTGACATTGTGCTCTGAAAACAATGTTCTAATTATGTATCGGTTACAATTATTTCATCCATTTTGTATTTCCAGCGGAGGATCTGAGCTGGGTGCCGGTGCAGATTATGATCCCTTTTCTTTTGAGTTCCTTGTCCAGCATAATGGAAATTTCTTCATCTCCGGCCAATTCTGATATCGATACAGGATTTTTTCAATCCCTCATGGTTTATATGTGCTATTTCTTTTTTCTAAATGACTCATGGGTGGAAACAATTTCAAAGAAAGTATAAAGTATAAAGTGGAAGAAATTGAGGTTTAAAGGTTTTTCCTGTCACTAATAATAAATTGATTGATTCTGTTCTTTTAAAATGAAAATTAATATTTCATGAACAACAATCATATTTTTTGAGAGGGTTTTATGGTTAAAATGAATAACGACGCTGGAATGCCAATTGTGCTGACTCTTGAACCGGGAGTTTACTATCGCTGTACACTGTGGCAGGTCTGAAAGTTTACCTTTTTGTGATGGACACCATCAAAGTGGTGAACAGATCCCGATCCGGTTTGAAGTGAAGGAGCGTGAACGGGTTCATCTCTGTAGCTGTGGGGAGAGTCATAATCAGCCTTATTGTGATGGCCATTGTGGGGTTGAATTCTCGGCAGGAGAAAAGGCAGCAAAAATTTAAGTGAAGACAACCTCTCACCTGCTGTATTGAAAACTATCTGCACTTGCGGCCTTGAAAACCTTTTTTAATCTCTGCGGGTTCAATTCCCCGTCCCCTTGGGGCGAAAGCTGGCCGAAGGTTAGCTGGGAGTTCGCGTAGTTAATACCCCGCTGCTTGCGGCGGGGTGCTTTATTATCCTGTTTAAAGGAATAGACTCGGTTCTTTTCTTTGACTGCAGTTTTGGATCAGCAGCTTGCGCCGTT
>JAOZOH010000168.1 GCA_029933365.1 Desulfuromusa sp.
GAACCGCTATTACTTTATGGATGCTTTAAAGTTGAACAAGGGTGAAGTGTTTGTTTCACCACTCGACTTAAATATCGAACGTGGCAAAGTAGAAGAGCCCTATAAACCGATGATCAGGTTTGGAACGCCGGTCTATGATCGAACCGGCATCAAACGGGGGGTTGTCCTGCTCAACTATATGGGCAGCAACCTTATAAGTTTAATTCAGGATGTCGGTTCGGTGGCTCGGGGACAGACCATGCTGCTTAATGCCGATGGTTATTGGTTGGAACACCCCGAAGCCGATAAGGCGTGGGGTTTTATGTTCGAGGATAAGAGTCATCTCAGTCTTGCAAAACAGCACCCTGAAGTTTGGAATCAGATGCTTGCCAGGGACTCCGATCACCTGCATATCCCGCAGGGAACTTATGTTTACACGACGATCTATATGCATGACTTTTCCAGTGAAATAACCGTCAACTATGATGATTACTTTTGGAAAATTGTTTCCTTTGTCCCGGCGGATAATATCTCTTCTTATGTGAAAGATCTAAAAAATAGCCTTTTTGTTTTGGGAGCGGGTTTGTTGCTGCTGATAGCAGTAGTATCCTGGTATTTTTCCCTGGCGATTACCCGCCGCAAACTTTATCAGGCACAACTTGTCAGTATGGCTCACTATGATGCACTGACCGGATTGCCCAATCGGACGCTATTTTTTGATCGCCTGAATCAATCTCTCCAGCAGGCCAAGCGGTACGACAGAATGTGCGCGCTATTGTACGTGGATCTTGATGGTTTTAAGCAGATTAATGATACCTTGGGGCATGACGCTGGCGATGAGCTTCTGGTAGAGGCAGGTGAAAGGATGGAAATTTGTTGTCGTGCTTCTGATACTGTGGCGCGTTTGGGTGGCGATGAGTTTGCGATTTTGCTGACTGAAGTCTTAGGCGTTGAAGGAGCACAGATTTTTGCAGAAAAAGTACTGGCCGCTTTTAATGAGCCATTTTCCCTGAAGCAGGGAGAGGCGCGGGTGGGTGTCAGTATCGGTATCGGCATGTTTCCCACCCATGGTACAACCTTGGATCAACTTATGAAAAGTGCGGATAAAGCAATGTATCTTTCAAAAAACCGTGGAAAAAATACCTACACAATGGCCGACAAGAAAGATGATTGAAAAGATAGAAGGGATAGCAACAGCCGGAACTTTTGGTTGTTCCGGCTGTTGACAATTAACCCAAAAGAATGGAACTACAGCTTTTTTAATGCATCCTGCGCAGCAAACATATAAGTATTATCGGAAGGTTTGGCTGCTAACTCTGGATGTGTTGCATATTGATACTTGATAATATCTTCTATTGTTGCACCCATTTGAATTGCAAAAGAAATAAAATCAACATTACCTGCCGAGCAGTGACCCTTTCTTAGGACTGAGCCCCCAATCAACTTATGTGATTCTTTATCAAACACCAGCTTGGTCTGGATCATGTTTACCCCATCCATCATCGGGTACATCGCCATAACTTCTGATTCGCCGACAACAAAGTCCAATCCCTCACGTTCAGCCATTTTTGCAATCAGTCCTGCGGAACCAAAAGTGTATTCAAAGGCACTGGATGCATTGGCATTGATGATGCCCGGGAAAGAGGTTGGGTTGCCAAGGATATTTGCTGCTGCAACCTTTGCCATGAAGACAGCATTTGTCCCAAATTCTCCCATACTCGGGTTTCCGGTCACAAAGGATTTTTTTTCGGCACAGTCCCCTGAAGAGTAGATATTTTTTACACTTGTTTCCATGTGTTCATTGACCACAATGCCAAAGCGAGAAGTTGTAATTCCGGTTTTTTCTGCCAGAGATATATTGGGTTTAACCCCGACCGAAACAATGACAAAGTCAGCTGAAAGAACATCGCCATTATCAAGGACAACACCAGAGACATTGCCATCTTGTCCTTCAAATGCAGTGACTTGGGTATTGTTAATGACTTTGACACCCTTGTCGATGATGTGTGCTTCGATTGTTTCGGCGAAATCATCATCCATCGTCATCAGCAGGACGTGGGGCTGCATTTCTACGACAGTGACTTCAATGCCCAACTCTTTCAAAACTACAGCCACTTCAATGCCGATATAGCCGCCACCAACAACAACACATTTTTTGTATTGTTGAGCAAAGCCACGCATCTGTTCCATGTCGCTCTTTGAGCGGACATTGACAATATTTTTCAGGTCTATGTTGGGAATTGGTGGAATGAAGGGTTGAGAGCCGGTTGCGATAACAAGATGGTCGTAGTTAAATTTTTGACCCGTTGATGTTGTGACCGATTGTTCGTTCTTGTCGATGGATTCAACATAATCAAGAACCAGTTTAGCTCCAAAATCTGTGACCAGAGTGTTGGAAATACAAAATTTATCAACTGGCTTTTTATCAGAGATACCATAGGGGACAGCACAGCGATTGGCATTGATTTCTTCATCTTTGATCAGAGTGACATCAAATTTTTCACCTGATTTATGTAGTGCATGGACGATCAGGCGACCGGCTGGACCACCACCGATAATAACGACTTTCTTCATTTTAACCTCCGGTTAAGTTAGATATATGGATATTTATATAATGTACTCCTAAATAATGATTAAGGAAATATTTTTCTGCAGGTTGCTTTTTATTTTGCTCCGGCCATATTGTAGAAGTATTCAGAAAATATAAATTGATCAAAAGAATTTAATCTTCTTTTTCTTATCAAGGAGCAAAAGATGAAAGAACCAGCAAGGTTAGAAAATTTCCCGATCATGATGTTTTCTATCACCATGGGATTATCCGGGCTTAGTATTGCCTATCAAAAAGCGTCACACCTTTTCCATTTTACCCGCATTATACCTAATTTTCTTGCTGGTCTGACAAGTTTTCTTTTTGTCACGATCGCTATTATTTATATCGTTAAATACTTAAAATATCCAGATGAGGTTAAGCAGGAATTTTCACATCCGGTCAGAATTAATTTTTTTGCCGGCATCTCAATATCATTACTTTTGATGTCTAACATGTATGGCGAAATTAATGTTCAAGCTGCTACTGTTTTATGGTGGTTGGGGATGTCCCTACAGGCTTATTTGACTTTACATACGATCAGTTTCTGGATTAATCGGAACCTTGAAATCCAATCTTCAAGCCCTGCCTGGTTTCTTCCGATAGTTGGTAATGTCCTTGTACCGATAGGGGGGATTGATATTGTCAATCGTGATTTTTTAATATATTTCTTTGCTGTTGGGATCTTTTTCTGGATCATATTGCTGACGATTATATTGAATAGAATTATATTTCATAAATTGTTAGCCCAGAAATTTATGCCGACTTTGTTTATCTTTATTGCACCCCCAGCGGTTGGAACTATCTCCTATGTCAAGCTAACCGGCGAATTTGATCTGTTTGCCAGTTTCCTGTTCAATATTGGCCTGTTTTTCACTCTGTTGCTAATATTTATGTACAAAAATTTTATTAAACTTGAATTTTTCATCTCGTGGTGGGCTTTTATCTTTCCACTAACGGCGATGACAAGTGCCTCTATTCTGGCCCATCATATGACTGGATCTGTTTTCTGTTATTATGTTTCTATGGGCTTACTTGTTCTGGCGACCTGTGTGATGCTTTTTGTCGCCTACAAGACCATTTATCATATGTTGAAAAAGGAAATTTGTGTCATTGAATAAATTGTGATGAAAACTTTCCCCCCTTCTGGAAAAAAGAGGGGAGAGTTTTTGAATTGATCTTGGTTCTCTCAACTTTGCTTCACATATTTCTCACGCAGCAACCTCTTGTTGATTTTGCCAACACTGGTTTTGTCGATCGTTTCGACAAATTTGATTTTAAGAAGAACCAGTTGTTTGGAGATTATCCCCTTATCAATAAACCCACGGATATGTTGAAGCAGCTCTTTTTCATTTATTTCAGCTTCAGGTTTTTTTACCACTAGTGCTATAGGTTTCTCACCCCATTTTTGATCTGGAAAGCCGATTACGGCAACCTCGGCAACCCCCTGATATGTCGCCAGCAGATCTTCTACTTCCAGCGATGAAACCCATTCTCCTCCTATTTTAATCACATCTTTAATTCGATCAGTAATTTTGACGTAATTATTTTTGTCCTTGCTTGCAACATCTCCCGTATGGAGATAGCTGCCGCGCCAGAGGGTTTCAGAGTTGCGCTGATCTTTCAAATAGCCTTGAGTCAGCCAGGGAGCGCGGACAACGATTTCTCCCACACTTTCACCATCTGTTGGTACATCTTCCATTTGTTCATCAACAATTCTGAGTTCAACCAGCGGAATGGGACGTCCAGTTTTGCAGCGGGTGTCCAACTCTTCCTCATCGCTTAGGTCTGCATCGGTGACGTGAGCCAGGGTTAAAACCGGGCAGGTCTCTGACATGCCATAACCAGAATAGATATCAACCCCTTTTTGCATGGCGGCTTTGCACATGGCTTTTGGCAGGGCAGCTCCACCAATCAGAACTTTCAAGTTTGATAAGTCAACTTTATTGAACAATGGGTGACTCATCAGCAGGTGAAAAATTGTCGGAACACAGTGGGAGAATGTGACTTTCTCATGATCAATCAGCTTGAGCAGCATGTCCGGGGTGTATTTTCCTGGATAAACTTGTTTGATTCCGAGTGATGTTGCGATGTAAGGGACACCCCAGGCATGAACATGAAACATAGGAGTCATCGGCATATAAACATCTTGCTGATGAAGCCGCCCTTGATTGACCACGGTTCCCAGTGCTGACATTCCACAAAGAGTATGCAGTACCAATTGGCGGTGACTGAAATAGACCCCTTTGGGCATGCCGGTAGTGCCCGTGGTGTAGAAAGTGGTTGCACGGGTACTTTCATCAAAATCGGCAAAATCGAAATGATCGGCACTTTCCGCCAGCAGAGCTTCATATTCTCCGGCAAAGGTCAAAGTTGTTTCCGGCTGCTGTTGTCCATCCTGAAGTAAAATATAATCTTTGACTTTATCGATACGCCCCTTTATTTGCTCCAGCAGTGGCAGAAATTCTTCATTAACCAGAATGTAGTCATCTTCAGCGTGATCGATGGTGTAGAGAATTTGCTCTGGTGAAAGGCGAATGTTGACAGTGTGAAGAACCGCCCCAAGCATGGGAACAGCGTAGAAGCATTCCAGATAACGATGGCTGTCCCAGTCCATCACCGCTACCGTATCTCCGGATTTCACCCCCATCTCAGTCAGCGTGTTGGCCAACTTGCAGACCCGTTGTTTAAACTCGGCGTAGGTAAAACGAGCCTGGTCACGGTAAACAATTTCCTGCTGTGGATCATTGACGGCAGGAGCTTGTAACAGGTTTTTTATCAGCAGGGGATAGGTATAGGCTGATTCAGTTCGATTGATCAGGTTGTCGGACATGGATTGACCTCCTTGGCATTATTTAGTCAGATCAGATAGTTATAAGGTGAGATTAAACGATCATAGTCAATGGATGCAAGAATTGTTACTTGTGAAGGCATTTTTTAAGCGTTAAGATGATAAAGCAACATTCTTTCTGTAAATTAGCGACAGATTTTATTTTGCTTCCATGT
>JAOZOH010000169.1 GCA_029933365.1 Desulfuromusa sp.
TCATAAAATAACAGACCTTTGGACCATGGCATAACCATTTTCCATCTAAACTTTTCGGAAGATGTTTTGATCGTACGCATCTCTTTTTTGACTTCTGCATGGCGTTTGTCCGCACCAAATTTTTCCCGCTTTGCAGCAAAGGCGTTGGGAGCCAGTGCCAAGGTCAGGATTAAAACCAGACCGATAAACAATTTCAGCTTTCTCATTCTTTCCTCCTTAATACGGTGTTAGTTAAAATGCCGGGTGGCAGAGAATCTAGCGACAACATAAGGCATGTCCATTTGTTTGTATAAGTGGTATGACCATTTTGTCGGCAGATTAGTTAATCAGGTTCTCCATGTCAAGTAAAATAAAACATTGTTCCTATGAGACTTTTGATTTGTTTTTAGAGGGTAAACTAAACCCCTGTATTCTCTGGGTGTTAATCGTGTTGGGATGAATCTTGAGCTTTTATTATTTTTAATTTACGTGCAACACTAGCCTGACTTATATCGAGGGCTGCTGCGATCCTTCGGGTGGTTCGGTATTGTTTCTGGGCATGAAGAAGGATTTCTTGTTCCCGCTCAGCCAATAAATTTTTCAATCCGACTCCCGGGGGGATAGCTTTCTCAACCCCTGGAATCTGTGCTTTTTCCGGGCTGATATAATTTTCTGCTGTGGTGACGATACTGCGTTCAACGACATTTTCCAGCTCACGGATATTTCCTTTCCAGGCCATCCCGACCATCTGGTTGATCAAGTCGTTTGAAAACTTTTTATAGCTGTTGTATTTACGATTATATTTATCGGTGAAATGTTGGATTAGAGGTGGAATGTCTTCCCTGCGTTCCCTGAGAGGGGGCAAGTTAATTGGTACCACATTGAGTCGGTAGTAGAGATCTTCCCGGAACTTCCCTTCGTCAACTAATTCGGCCAAATTTTTATTGGTCGCTGTGATGAGACGGATATCAACTTTCTGAACCTGTCGGCCACCAACCCGGTAGAATTCCTTGTCCTGAATCACTCCCAGCAACTTTGATTGGAGATGGAGGGGGAGTTCAGAAATTTCGTCCAGGAAAACAGTCCCTCCCTTTGCCATGTCCAGCAACCCCAATTTCCCCTTGGCATCTGCACCGGTAAAAGCACCAGACTCATAGCCAAAAAGTTCAGCCTCAATCAGAGATTCGGGGATGGCTGCACAGTTGATCTGGATCAGAGATTTTTGTTTGCGTTCACTGGATCGATGGATGGTTTTTGCCAGCAGACTTTTACCAACACCCGATTCACCGGTCAGTAGAATCGTTGAATCGGTCACCGCAACCCGTAGCGCCAGATCAATGACGGCCATCATTTTTTCACTGCAAGTGACCAGATCATCTTCACTTAAAAGTTGGTTTCTTGCTGTATCATCATCAATCTGTTGACTGTACTGGACGACCGTCAGATCCCAGATAGTATTGATGATGTACTTAATCTCTCCTTGTTGGTCAAAAATAGGCCTCCCCTTGACCAGGAATTTTCGATTGGTGCTGGTTGAATAAGTCGCAGTTGCTGGACATTTCCGTTCCAGAACCAGCAGAGAGGCCGAGCCGGAGAAATAGTTATCCGGGCCAACCAGATCGTAAAGACTTTTTCCGGCTAGCTCCTGATTAGTGAATCCGGACATCTCCTCAAAGGTTTTATTGACGCCGATAGTGACACCGTTCCCATCGGCGATATAGATACCGTTGTAGAGGTTGTCGAAGATGATTTCGAGAAGTTTTTTGTCCATAACGGCCTTTATGTTAGGGCGATTTATGTATCCGTCCAGATTGTGATTCATTATTGAAGCAAGTGCGATCATAAGGATCGCACTTGCGCAATTTTTTAACTTGCAGACCAACCGCAGTCAATTGTCAGTGAGGTTCCGGTCATACAGCGGGCAGTATCGGAGCAAAGGAATATGACCGCTTCCCCCAGTTCAGAAGGTTCAACCATCTGCTTAATTGCCTGCTTTTTCAGCAGGATTTCCCCCAGTACCTCTTCCCGGCTGATCCCGTGGGTCTTTGCCTGGTCATCAATCTGACCATCGACCAGCGGGGTGCGGACGTAGCCAGGGCAGATATTGTTAACGGTAATGCCATATGGAGCACCTTCAAGTGCCAGGGTTTTTGTTAGCCCCGTCATGCCGTGTTTGGCTGATACGTAGGCTGACTTGAATTCAGAGGCTCGCAGTCCATGGACTGAGTTGAGGTTGACAATTCTCCCCCAGCCGTTTTTTTTCATGGCTGGCCAGAAATATTTACTGAGCCGGAAGGGTGCAGTCAACATCAGGTTGATAATGAATTCCCATTTTTCTTCAGGAAACTCCTCAATTGGTGCTACGTGTTGAATTCCTGCATTGTTGACGAGGATGTCACATCGCCCGTACTTTTTCAAAACGGTATCGGCCAGAGATCGACAGCCCTGTTGCGTACTTAGATCAGTCTTGATGAATAATCCACCGATAGCATTTGCTTCGCGGGTTCCAGCTTCCTCATTGATGTCAGCCAGAACAACTTCATCGCCATTAGTGGCCAGTGCTTTGGCAACGGCCAGACCGATGCCGCTGGCGGCACCGGTAACAACTGCAATACGTTCAGACATGATTCTCCTCCTATTTCAGCCCATCGGCAATGCTAAATGGACAACCAGTTTTCTCTTTAATTATTTTGAGTGTTGCTCCAGGCGCCAGTTCAGTTAGGGTCAAGCCGGTTTCTGCATCAACATCAAAGACTGCCAGGTCAGTGACAATTATATCGACAACATTCTTGCCGGTCAGCGGTAGGGTACAGTTTTCCATCAGTTTGGAAGATCCGTCTTTAGCACAATGATCCATCATGATGACGATTTTCTTGACGCCGGAGACCAGATCCATCGCTCCCCCTGGTCCTTTAATCATCGATCCGGGAATCATCCAGTTGGCCAGATCTCCATATTGGGATACCTGCATCGCTCCGAGAACGGAAAGATCAATATGGCCGCCGCGAACCATGGCAAATGATTCTGAGCTGTCGAAGAAGGCTGAACCGGGTAGCCAGGTTATGGTCTGTTTTCCTGCATTGATCAGGTCAGCATCCTCCTTCCCCTCTTCTGGGAACGGGCCGACCCCAAGTAGCCCATTCTCGGCATGGAGCGTCACGGTGATTTCTTCGGGGATATAGTTTGCGACCAGAGTCGGCATGCCAATCCCCAGGTTGGCATACATCCCATCTTTAAATTCCTGACTGATTCTCTTGGCCTGCCATTCACGTGCTGGAGAAAAGCCCTTGACCGAGATTCTCCCAGCCAAGGTGAGCTGCTCAATCGGTTTTTCAAAGTTGTCGCAGAGCACCAGTCGGTCAACATAGTTGCCGGGGAGGTGGATCTGATGGGGATCGAGTTCACCGATTTCAACAATTTCTTCAACTTCTGCAACGGTTACACGCCCCGCTTTGGCGCAGGCCGCATTAAAGTTGTTTGCAGTGTAGTGAAAAATCAGATTCCCGGCTTTGTCGGCCTTCCAAGCTTTGACTAGTGCCAGGTCGGTGGTAATACTCTCTTCTTGTACGTATTCTTTGCCATTAAATGTTTGAGTTGGTTTTCCTTCCGCTAGTAGAGTGCCAAAGCCTGTACGGGTGAAAAATGCTGGAATGCCTGCGCCACCGGCACGTAGTTTTTCTGCCAGAGTTCCTTGCGGGGTCAGCTCTAATTCAAGGTCTCCACTAAGAAATTGCTTTTCAAAAATTGCATTTTCACCAACGTAGGAAGAAATCATTTTTTTGATCTGACGAGTTTGCAGTAACAAGCCCAGACCAAACTCATCAACACCAGCATTATTACTGACAATGGTGAGTTCTTTTGCTCCGCTATCGCGTAGTGCGGTAATTAAATTCTCAGGAATTCCGCAGAGTCCAAAACCGCCTGCTGCTACCGTCATCTTGTCATTGGTCAACCCTTCAAGTGCTTTGGCTGGGTCGGTAAAAATCGGTTTCATCATTTTCTCCTGTATATTTGGGTATTAATTCAAGCCAGTTCAAAGATAGCAGCAACGGCTTCACCGCCGCCAATGCACAGCGTGGCTAATCCATATTTTTCGTCACGCGCTCTCATCTCCCGCAATAATGTGGCAACCAGACGACCACCACTGGCACCGATGGGGTGACCGATCGACACCGCGCCTCCATTGACGTTAACTTTTTCTGGGTCAAGACCAAGTTCTTTGATTGCGACTAACGGGACGGATGAAAAGGCTTCATTGATTTCAAATAATCCAATATCACTGATTTGTAATCCGGCCTTGGCACAACATTTTTGAATTGCACCCACGGGGGCTTCCGCGAACAGCTCGGGGTGGATACTGTTGGTGCTGCTGGCAATCAGTTTGGCAATTGGTTTGAGGTTATATTTGCTGACGGCTTCACTACTGGCCAGCAGTGCCAGCCCGGCACCGTCATTAATGGTAGAAGCATTTCCAGCGGTAATGGTGCCATTTTTTCGGAAGGCAGGACGCAGCTCAGGAAGCTTTCCAATGTTGCCACGCAGAGGTTCTTCATCCTCATTGACGATAATTTCACCTTTGCGGGTCTTGATGCTGACGGGAACAAGTTCATCAGCAAAGGTATCGTTTTTTAGAGCGTCTTGTGACAGCTGATAAGAGTGGGCAGCGTAGCTGTCCTGATCTTCTCGTGTGAGGCCATGGCTTTCAACCCAGTCTTCGGTGATGTCTCCCATGTGCCTTTGTGAGTAGGGATCGAGCAACCCATCCTGAATGATCAGATCGATCATTTCACCGTTGCCCAAACGTTGGCCAAAGCGTGCTTTGGGGATGGCATAAGGGGCCTGCGACATGTTTTCCATTCCCCCGGCAATAACAACCTGAGAGTTGCCGAGTTGAATTGAGTCAGCTGCCAGCATAATTGCTTTTAGCCCGCTGCCGCAGACTTTATTGATGGTCATGGCATGTGTGCTGTCAGGCAGTCCCGCTATGCGCATTGCCTGCCGAGCGGGTGCTTGAGCTGATCCACCCTGAAGAACCTGGCCGATAATGACTTCATCAACATGTTCTTTCGGAAGTGATGTGCGTTGTGTAAGTGCACTGATAACTTGAGAGGCAAGCTCTGGTGCCGAGATATCGGACAATCTGCCACCAAATGAGCCGAAAGGGGTTCGGAGTGCAGATACGATAAAAACATTATCCTTCATATTGGGTCTCCTGTTATGAAAAATTATATTGCTCATTAACAGCAAAGACTGTTCCAAGTCATAAAAACGTTTTATACTCGAGTTCTTCAGCCTTTTTGATATTATTATTATGTATTGTTTTGATTTATTATTGAATCGATAAGTGAAATAATTGCTTAACATATTAAAATTTATGTGATTATTCATGATTCATATATTAATCAAAAGAACCATAAATGAATCACAATTTTACTCTGTTATTGGCTCATAACAATGTTATTTTATGGTTTGACATTTAAAATACGGTTATGTAGGATAAATGGTAAGACCAATTGACATGAAAAGGAAGGTGCTATGCCAACAAAAAAACTTATTGAACAGTTTTCAGTGGCAGCCAGAAAC
>JAOZOH010000170.1 GCA_029933365.1 Desulfuromusa sp.
CATTGTCCCTTTCTTCTAGACTATCTTCTCATCATACCAAGAATTGTTCGCCTCGAACTGCAACAGTTTCATGGCCCGTAAACATCTGGGACAGTCCCGATTTTACTACAATGATTATCTCAACCGTTGACACAGCGCCGTGAGTTGAGGACAATCAAGCATATCAACATTAACTCTACCAACAAGGATTATCCATTGAATCTCATCAACCAAATCGAACCCATCATCGTCCTCGACTTCGAAACTACCGGACTCTACCCGGATAACGGAGATCGGGTTATTGAGATCGGGGCAGTATTGCTTCGTGACAACCAAATAGTGGAACAATTTCAGAGCTTGATCAATCCGGGTTTTTTTGTTAACCGTGAGATAGAAACCATCACTGGAATTACCAATGATATGCTCAGCGAAGCACCCCCTGCCCCAGAGGTCATGCAAAAGTTTGTAAAGTTTATCGACACCCACCCCCTGGTTGCCCACAACGCTTCATTTGATCAAAGTTTTCTCGTGACAGAACTAGGTCATTTTGGCAGAAAGCGTCCACTGAACTTCGGTTGCACATTGCGAATTGCTCGCAGGCTTTATCCAGATGTGATTAATTACAAGCTGGAAACTCTGGTGCGCTACAAAGAGATACCAGTGAATAACCAATTTCATCGTGCCTTGGCAGATGCGGAAATGGCGGCACAACTTTGGGTTAGAATCATTGAAGATTTAAAATCACAATTTGGTTTTGAACATGTTTCTTTTGATCTGATGAAAAAGATCGGCAAAATGAATAAGGAAAACGCGCCTACCCTACTCCAGAAAGAGGCCGACGAATTGCGGACACAGCAGGTTGATACAACTGGGAATCTTTTTGGCTAATATAAACAAACTGTGGCAGCACCAGTTTGAAGAAACAGTTGTGTCGGTTATTCTTGGGACAGCCCCCATGCGGGGACAGTCCCGAATAACCAGCGTGAACTATTCATCTGAAGGATCAGCAAGTGAAAATCAGCATTGAATATTGTAATCAGTGAGGCTATCGACCTCGAGCTGCCAGTCTGGCGGCAAAGATAGAAAAGCAATTTCCCGTCAAAGTAGAATTGATCCCTTCTAGCGGTGGAGTTTTTGAAATTGTTGTTGATAAGAATTTGATCTATTCGAAAAAAGCAACCGGGATATTCCCTGTCGAAGGGGAAATCCTGGAAATGCTGGCCAAAAATTAAACGTAACAATTCAGCAAAAACGGGGCTGTCCCCGCACGGGGGCTGTCCCAGGCTTTTGTGGCGTGATGCGGCACGATGTTAAACCCGTAAACCCGGGACAGCCCCCGGTGAAACTGGGGACAGTCCCGGGCTTACTAAGCAGACTGATTCTCAGCCAACTGCCAGAATGCTTTCACCATCGACTTTTGCAGATTTCGTTTACTGGAACATAAACCGACAACGTAGGGTTCCAGTTGGGGCATCTGATCGAGGATAACCACATCATCCCGAAAAGGGCTGCGTTCTAGAACCAGTTGTGGAACAATTCCAACTCCACCACCAAGATGTACCATCGGAATAATCGCCTCATTGCCGGAAACTTCGGAACTGATCTTTGGTACGATTCGGTTCTTCTTCAGCCACTTATCCAGCCGCCGACGGGATAATCCTGCCTGTGGAAGTACCAACGGAACCTGAGCCAAATCCAACTGACCATTTTCAACCTGACTTATCGAAGCAGCCAGTTGTTTTCCGGCAATAAAAATCAGCGGAGTGGTCATGATCGGCAGAAATTCAATCCCCGCACTACGTTGATCCGGTAGAGCGGCAACTGCAATATCTATTTCTCCTGATTCCACCTGGAGCACGGCTTTTTCTGCAGCTCCGGTACGCAGTTCCAATTGTACGTCGGGATAAGCTTTTCGATACATCTCCAAAAGATTCGGAAGCAAACTATAAACAGCAGTAATTGATGCATAAAGAGAGAGAGTTCCGACAACCTTCTGATTGCCTATCAGAGAACTTTGAAAACTTTGAAAATCAAGAACGGCCTGTCGGGCGTAGACACAAAACTGTTCACCAGCTGGAGCCAGCTGAACTGTGCGATTATCACGCACAAATAAAGTTTGCCCCAGTTGCTCTTCCAACCGTTGAATCGTTCGAGTTAAAGCAGCAGGACTTAAGTTACAGGCCTGGCTGGCGCGTCCAAAATGGAGCAGTTCAGCAGTAATTAAAAAAATTTCGAGTTCGCGGATATCCATACATTATCCTTTAGTAAACTCGGGACTGTCCCCAGGTTCATCGGGGGCTGTCCCAAGAGTTTACGGGCTATGTGACTACGGCAATTCGCACCGCAAAAGCCGGGACAGCCCCCATACGGGGACAGTCCCGGCTTTTCTGCCACCTCCATATCATTTCGCTGCGCGCAATACAATATACACAATAAATCAATTTACGCAACATACCAAGTAGGTTACAGTGCTTAAAAATCTATAACTGATTGATTTATAATATAAAACCTCACATAAAAAAGGAGATTCAACATGGCTCAGAACTATTTTAATTCACTCTCATTCAGTCGTAAGTTGCAGGAACTCGGAACTTGTTATTTCATGGACAGTAGCGAGTTTAATGGGGTTGAATACCTCAAAGGGAAGAAGATCGTTGTCGTTGGTTGCGGCGCTCAGGGTCTGAATCAGGGCTTGAATATGCGTGACAGCGGTCTCGACATCTCTTATGCCCTGCGTAAGGTTGAGATTGATGAAAAACATATCTCCTGGCAAAACGCCACTGAGAATAACTTTGATTTCGATACTATCGAAAACATGGTTCCCAAGGGAGATCTGATTTTGAACCTCACCCCGGACAAATACCATTCACCGGTGGTTAACCATATTATGCCATTGATGAAAAAAGGTGCCTG
Organism: Desulfuromusa sp.; assembly: GCA_029933365.1. The sequence continues at coordinate 2,893 of JAOZOH010000170.1, forward strand.
TCTCTCCTATTCTCACGGATTCAACATCGTTGAGGAAGGAATGCAGATCCGTGAGGACCTGACTGTTATCATGGTTGCACCCAAGTCCCCCGGCTCTGAGGTTCGCGCCGAGTTTCTGCGTGGATTCGGAGTGCCAACTCTGATCGCTGTCCATGGCGAAAATGATCCCAACGGTGATGGACTCGACATTGCGAAAGCATACTGCTGCGGTACCGGCGGTGACAAAGCCGGCGTGCTGATGTCTTCATTTGTGGCTGAAGTTAAATCAGACCTGATGGGGGAACAGACCATCCTCTGTGGCGTACTGCAGACCGGTTCTATCCTTTTCTACAATAAAATGGTCGCTTCCGGTATTGATTCCGGGTATGCCTGCAAATTGATCCAGTACGGTTGGGAAACCACCACCGAGGCGCTCAAGCACGGTGGCATCACCAACATGATGGATCGTCTCTCCAACCCGGCTAAGGTGATCGCTTTTGAACTGGCTGAAGAGCTGAAAGAGATCATGGGTCCACTGTTTCAGAAGCATATGGATGATATCTTGTCCGGAGAATTCTCCAAAACCATGATGGCTGACTGGGCTAATAACGATGCGGATCTGTTACGCTGGCGAGAAGAAACCAATAATGAGCCCTTCGAGCAAGCTGAAGCGCAATCTGCGGACATTCCCGAGCAAGAATACTTTGATAACGGGATTTTGATGATTGCCATGGTGAAAGCTGGCGTGGAAATGGCCTTCGACACGATGGTAGCTGCTGGAATCAAGGAAGAATCAGCCTACTACGAGTCACTGCACGAGACACCCCTGATCGCCAATGTCATTGCTAAGAAGAAACTCTATGAAATGAACAAGGTTATCTCTGATACTGCCGAATATGGCTGTTATCTGTTTGCCCACGACTGCGTGCCCCTGTTAAAGAACTTCATGGACGAGGTAGATACCGCCGTAATCGGCAAAGGGCTCGACCTGAAAGATACCGGCGTCGATAATCAGATGCTGGTGGAAGTCAATTACGAGATTCGCAACACTCTGGTTGAGGAAGTTGGTGAAGTTTTGCGCGAGACGATGGAGGGAATGAAAGCGATTATTTAAAAATTTTCACTTCAACTTGCTCATTCATGTAAAAAGTGGTATTGTTGCCTCACATTACATTTGCGAAAAGGAGGAAACATGATTGTTTCTGAGCCACCGCAGTATGAATGGGTAAATTGATCTAAGTTGAAAGTAAGTCACCTATAAATAACATGGATAAAAGCCCCGACTATTTTTGAATAGTCGGGGCTTTTATCGTAGATAGATCAAGATCAGCCCTGATAGATTTCTATGTGCAAAAGATTGGGATCTTGGTGGCTTTATGGTTTGTGACAATTCAGACAATTTTAAAGCAACAGTTAAATTATCTTTTCTCCTTGGGATGATTTTTATGTCAAACAATAGTAAAAAAGTAACGGATGGAAAACGCAATCAACTTATTGCTGAAATGCGCAAAGAAGAACAGCAACGGCAATCCGGCTACCGGGAACAAGCTTTAAAATTATTTCCCCATGTCTGCGCCCGTTGTGGTCGGGAATTTGAAGGGCAGAAAATCCGTGAATTGACTGTCCATCACGTTGACCACAATCACGACAATAATCCACCGGATGGGAGCAACTGGGCATTACTTTGTATTTATTGTCATGACCACGAACATACTCGCGGAATACAGGAAGATCGAGAAGATGACGATCCCAACAATAAACAGAGGCCAGATGCCCTCTCCCACTCCCCCTTTGCTGCTCTAGCTAAGAAACTGGAAGAGAAAGCTTAATGACACCCAGGAGGTGAAAACCATTGAGCCAGGGCCCTACGTGCTTTCAGTTCGTAAAACAGCAGATAGAGCAAAGCCGTTCCATAGGAAACCAATATTCCGCCACCGACCCCTAAAATGGGAAAACTTTTTGCTACGGCAAAATCAAAAACAACAATTGCCAGCAAGCCAAAGGGCAATTCACGCAGCAGAGTGAAGACATTATCAGTACCATAATGGTGATGTAAAATAACAACGACAGGCAATAGCGTTACGGGAAAGGTAGAAAAAAGTCCAGACCATTGCGGACCGACCAGTTGGGCAATACTGGTAATCAGCACAACGACCAGGGCAGTAAAACCGGCTCTGATACTTAAAATCAGGGGGGTGACTGGGGTTTTACGCGATATATTATTGAGCGGAAGCTTTCTGAATAAAAATGCAAAACCAAACACACCAATAAGTGTCAACGGAACATTCAACCAACTGGCTTTTGGCATAACAAAATAAATGAGTAAAGATGCGGCGAAGAACCCTACAAGCCCCAGAAGAGTACAATAAATAATGGTGATAGGATTTTGCTGAGTGAAATATTTAACTGCTGTCAGATACGCAAGAGAAAATGTCAGAGTAGCCAGAACCCCCTGAATCCCCCAGAGTGCACTCTCCGCAGCAAACGAAGCCCCCTGCTCAATTCCAAAAAACAGGATTGAAAGACCAGCACCTAGCGGAAATCCCACTAACACACCTGCCAGACGTGTACTTGCATACTCAGCAGTAAAAGTAATGGTCAAAACCATTCCGGCAGAGACAAGAATTTTTAAAGATAAAGCAACATTCTTTCTGTAAATTAGCGACAGATTTTATTTTGCTTCCAT
>JAOZOH010000051.1 GCA_029933365.1 Desulfuromusa sp.
ACAATGACTCCCAGCAAATCTCCCCGATACATTTAGCAAATATCCTTAGGATTTTTTCCGATATTATAAGCGCTACCGTCAAGGCAGAGACACCAGTGGTATGTTCAGATTTTTAAAAAGGGATTGATTGCAATCGGTCAGATCATTTTCAACAGTGAAGTCCAAAGACCTGAAATATAACAGGCGGGCCCGGAAGGTCCGCCTGTACGGTTTTTTATCTCTTCATTTTGCGGAGGGAAGCCCCCTGTGGGCTCCCGAAATTCATCTTTTTGTTAGCGTTAACTTTTTCCGCAAGCGGCAAGAAATTTCTGTAAAATATCTGGCTTATTCGACTTAATTGCCCCGGAGAGGAAATCTTTCAATCCCGGTTTATAACCTTCGTTCCAGACCTTCAAAAAGAACTCAGCATTGGTTTTACAAACACAATCGGCATCATCGACAGCCCGACCATTGTCGACCCGACAACCAGAAGAAGACATCTGAACCGTTTTTTTCACATCATCAATGGAAAAGTAAATGGTAACCGGATCGCTTACTGACTCTGGCTGATAATCTTGAGGGATTTCTGAAAAAATTTGTTCAATCATATTTTGCCCTCTACAGTGCGTTCAACTTCTCAGTCAAGACTGGCACTAATTGTTTCAAATCAGCAACCGCCAGAACATCAGCAATCTCTCCAATTGGGGCATCCTTGTCGGTGTTGATCGCCAGGACAAATTCTGATTTTTTCATTCCAGCCAAGTGTTGAATGGCTCCTGAAATACCACAGGCAACGTAGAGTTTAGGGGTGACAGTCTGGCCGGTGGTCCCAACCTGACGGCTGGGATCGGCCCATTCGGCATCAACCACTGGACGGCTGGCGCCATACTCACCTTTAAGTGCTTTGGCGAGATTTTCGATTATTTGCAGATTTTCCGGTTTACCGATACCCCGTCCGGCACTGACAATAATCTCAGCCTTGGACAGATCGACTCCGCCTGCTTCCGCAGCTTCGTAACCGCCAAACTGAATGTCCCCACCACCAGCAGCTTCAACCTTAATCACCTCAGGAGTTCCGCTTGGTTCATCGGCGGGGGTAAAAGCACCACCCTGTAGAGTCACCACAGAGATAGCTGTCGTTGCTTGCACCTGCCGTCTCAACTTGGCATTGCAGGCTGGCACCACCAAGTTGCCATCCTTGATTTCGGCGACTTCTGAAATCTGTGCTGCTTTTAGAGAAAAAGCAATCCGTGGAGCCAGATCCCAGCCATAGGAGGAATGGGGCAAGACGACCATCTGCGGTTGTTCCTTTTCAATCACCTCCAGGAGCAACCGCTTGTGCTGACTTGGGTTGAACTCACCCGCTTGAGCAATATCTGCCAGGTAGAGTTTTCCATTGTAGCCCGGCAGAGAACTTTCAGAACCAACCAGAAACATGGCACTTTCCCCACCTAACTGGGAAGCAAAGTTAATCAATTCACTGCTGGTGCCAAGCAATTTTCCATCTCTATATTCTGCAACAAGTAATGTTTTCATTATATCCTCCTTGTGTGTCCTGATAGGAACTAAGCCAGAGCTGTGGTTTTCTCTTTAAGAATCTTGATCAATTGATCTGCCAAGTCAGCGGGATCACCCTCAAGAACCAACCCACCACCCTTTTTCTCTGGAGGTGCTACTTGCAATACGTTGACCAATGACGCTTCCGGACTGAGTTCCGCAGCCGGAGTCGAAATCAATTCCTTCTTTTTGGCCTTCATAATATTCGGGAGAGTTGGATAGCGCGGGGTATTCAAACCCAGTTGACAAGTGACCAGCGCGGGGGTAGCACAACTGACCTTAGCCTTGATACCACCTTCCAGTTCCCGTTTGGCGTTGATCGTACCATCGGCATAACTGAATTCCACCAGAGTGGTCAAACTGGGGATACCTAGCATCTCAGCAATAAGAACGCCAACCTGACCACTGCCACGATCCTGTGACTGCATTCCGGTAAAAATTAGATCAAACCCTTTATCTTTAGCGTAGCCAGCAATCAGCGACGCGATGGCATAGGCATCCTTAAGGTAACTTTCATCATCGGCAACGTGGGCACCCCGATCACAACCCATTGCCAGTGCTTTCTTCATCGTTTCCTTGACCCGGTCCGAACCGATACAGAGCACAGTGAGGTCAGCTTCACCCACTTGCTGCTTTAATTGAACCGCTTGTTCCACGGCATATTCGTCATACTCATTCATCCGCCAAGCCAGGTCGGTATTGTCGTACCAGTTTCCGGCGGCATTCACTTTGAACTTCGATTCCATATCAGGAACCTGTTTAATGCAGACAAGTATTTTCATCGATTCACTCCTTTGATAATTATCCAGTTGGTGTCCCGCACAACTAATCCTATCCATTAATTTTGGCTATTTTGCTTGCTGTCTGTGTTATGCCTCTTTGCTTTAGCGCCGGCTAGGGCTGCATCGGCCATGCCTTGACAGCAAACAAAATAACTCAAAATTATACGTCACGATTAATCTGTGCGGGACACTAGTCGCTCAACTAATATTTCAGCCAAATCTTTTGGTTTTAACTGCTCATCCAATTCCGCCCCTTTGATCCCATCTTCAAACATGGTCAGGCAGAATGGACAGTTGGAGATCAGGGTTGGTGCTCCCGTTGCGGCAGCCATCTGTGCCCGTTTTTCACTGATCCGGGTACCAATATTTTCATCAGCAAGGATACGACCACCACCGGCACTGCAGCAGAATGCTTCGGCACCATGTTTTTCCATCTCTGTCAGTTGCGCCCCGGCAGCAGCAAGCAGGGCGCGCGGTGCCTGATAGATATCGTTATACCGACCTAAATAACAAGAGTCGTGGTAAGTACAGTCGAAGCTCTGGGGAGTCAGTTTTAAGCGTCCCTGCTCAAGTAGCTCCGCAAGATATTCGGTGTAGTGACTCACCTCAACATCCAGACCAAGATCACGATAATCCTTGTTCAAAGTATTGAAACAATGGGGGCAAGTTGTGACAATCTGCTTGATGCCATAGTTGCTGAACTGTTCGATATTTTCACCTGCTTGCATCTGATAAAGGTACTCGTTGCCCATCTTCCGCATCGGTTCACCACAACACTTTTCTTCCTTACCCAAAATCCCGACTTTCACTCCAGCAGCAGCACAAAGTTGCACAAAGGCCTTGGCAATAGCTTGGTTGCGTTTATCGAATGAGGCATAACAGCCGACAAAGTAGAGGATATCGACATCAGTGCTCTGTCCCAAGGTAACGACCGGTAACCCTTCTGCCCAATCCCCGCGGCAGGCAAATGCAAGACCAAAGGGGTTACCGTTGACTTCGGTATTCTCCATCGCCGTCATCACTTCTTCACCAGGGAATTCCCCTTCCATCAGCACCAGATTGCGGCGCATATCAATGATCTTGTTGACGTGCTCAATATTAGCAGGGCAAATTTCCTGACAAGCTCGGCAAGTAGTGCAGGACCAGATGACATCCTTTTCGATGGTTTCCAGCAGGCTGGCATCAGGTTGATCAAAAGCAATTTCACCAAGCTGTTGCACCATCTTCATTGGTGAAAGCGGTTTATCGGTTGCCCAGGCGGGACAGCGATCTTGACACCGCTTACAACTGGTACAGGCATCAGCATCGAAGATATCTTTCCAGGTCATATCGGTAATTTTTGCTGCACCGAAACTTTCGGCCTCTTCGTCCTCCATATCGAGAGTCGGCACCAGCCCTTTGGGACCAAAATCGGTAAATAAGTAGTTGGCACTGGTGGTAAAAATATGGCGTAGCTTGGTGAAAGGGATGATTACGATAAAGACAATCACTATAAGCAGATGCAACCACCAGAGGTTGCTGTGCAGTCCGCGTACGGCAGGTTCCCCCATACTGGAAAGAGCTTTTGCGACCCAGAAGCCAACAGGAGACCAGGCAGCCAGCGGAGTCCCCATTTCAGTTGCCGCTATTCTGGTCCCTTCAGTTACAAATCCTGTAATCAAGATGGTCAGCAGCAAACCATGCATGATGATATCATCTTTTGAGTTCTCCAACCCAGCCGGACGGACGATATAGCGCCTTACCAGCAGGCCGATCAACATGATGATAGCGATCAGGCCAGCAATATCCAGAATCAGTGAAAAGAACAGATAGAACGACCCTTTCAGGAATTTAACTCCGAAAAAAAGATCGGTGAAGTCGGCTTGGAGAACAATCAGGCAGGTACCAAGAAACAGCACGAAGAAACCCCAGAAGAATAACGCATGAGCCACTCCTGGACCCCGCACGTTGAGAACCTTGCTCTGGAGAAAAATATTCTTAAGCATCGTTGTCACCCGTAGCGGCAGCTGATCTGTCCGCTCCAGAGCTTGCCCCTGCTTATAAACTTTGATGCGCTTTAAAAATACGGTGACAGCGACTGCAACAGCCACAAGGCTGAGCAAATACATCGGCACCAGGAGGGTTGCTCCGTGACCAACGTTCCAATAAATTTCGCGCGTGTATTCCATGGACATCTCACTTACGCTGAAAAGTAGACAGACTTTCAAGCTTTAGAATTCTTTTTATATATAGTTTACGTAAAGGTCAAGCTTAAATATAACAATATTTTATTTGTTTTGCAATATGTAAAAATCCCATGTTTATGCAAAGAGTTATATGATTATTGACAGGACAGAACTAAGGGTGATATTGATATTGAAAATATTACGTAAAGGTTACCTATAATGGAGTCAAAGAGAGAAAAATCGGTTCAAATTGGCGAACTGGCAAAAACACTTGGAATCACCACCAGAACCATACGCTATTACGAAGAGATTGGCCTGATGGGACCGAGTGAGCGCTTGGGTGGTGGAACCCGAACTTATGCTAGAGATGATATCCTGCGGCTGAAATTTATCCTCAAATTGAAGGAACTGGGGATCTCATTGAAAGAGATGCAGGAACTGGCAGAAAACTTTGATATCAACCAGCAAACGTTTGGCACCATAACGCCAAAGCTCCTGGAAATTCTTGACGACCATATCGGCAAGGTAGATCAAAAAATTGCCAACCTTGCATCATTGCGCAAGGAAATAGTTGATTATCGTTCACGCATTTTTGATATTCTTCAAGGTCATGCTCCGGAAGTAAATTAATTGTGACTCAATTTGAATATGCCACCCCAATTGAAATTCGCTTCATTGACCTGGACGCTTACGGCCATGTCAACAATGCCCTCTATTTTACTTACCTTGAAACAGCCCGGGTCAAATTATTTCAAGAGCGCTTCGGTGGCTTTCTGGAAAGTGACTTGATGTTTCTGGTTGTGCGGGCTGAATGTGATTTTCGGCAACCAATTGAGTTAAATGATCCACTGCAAATCAGCATTTATGCCGATCAGGTTAAGTTTACCAGCTTTGATTTCAGCTATCGCCTACACGATGGCGCCGGAAAAGTTTTTGCGGAGGCAAAAACGGTGATGGTCTGCTATGATCCGAAAATCAAAAAACCGGTGGCTATTCCAACTGAAATCAAGGCAGTTTTTAACAACACCTGAAATCTTCCTTATACTCCTTTGGTTGTATTACAAATGGTGCGTACATTTTCATCGGCCCCTCTTTAGAACCCACTGACAAATCAAGATAAGGATCACCCTTATGGATAGCATTGATTTACGTAGCGACACGGTGACCCAACCCACCCAGGAAATGCGTGATGCGATGGCCAATGCTGTGGTCGGCGATGATGTCTACGGTGAAGATCCGACCGTCAATCGCCTTGAAGCAGAAGCTGCTGAGATGTTCGGCATGGAGGCGGGACTGTTTGTGACAAGTGGGACTCAGGGGAACCTGATTGCCTTGTTGACTCATGCATCTCGAGGCAGTGAAGTGATCGTTGGCGATAAAGCCCACATCGTTCTTTACGAACAAGCCGGAATGGCGGCACTCGGCGGGATCATGCCCCGCACTCTCCCGGTTCAGGAAGATGGCACGCTGTTGCTGATTGATATTGAACAGGCCATCCGTGGCGACAATGAACACTTCCCACGCACTAAGCTTATCACCATCGAAAATACTCAGGGGACTGTTGGTGCTGTGCCACTGAGCCCGGAATATACCAATCAGGTTGCCGAACTGGCGCATAAGCATAATCTCAAATTACACATTGATGGTGCCCGAATCTTCAACGCAGCAACTGCTTATAATGTTTCGCCTGCTGAAATTATTGCCGGAGCCGACAGCATGACATTCTGCTTGTCCAAAGGTCTGGGAGCCCCGGTGGGATCAATTTTACTTGGCAACAAAGAATTTATAAAAGAGGCACATCGCGCCCGTAAGGTACTCGGCGGCGGGATGCGCCAGGCTGGAATTCTTGCCGCTGCGGGATTGATCGCCATTCACAAAATGAGTCAACGCCTCCATGAAGACCACGCTAATGCTGTCTATCTTGCTGAAAAGCTCATGGAAGTCACTGGAGTTAAGGTCATGAGTCAGAATACGAACTTTGTATTTTTCTGGCTAGAAAAGACGGCAAAGCTGAATCCTGCAGAATTTTGTGCCAAGATGAAAGATCACAATATTCTACTGAGCCCCTATCCGGGTTATGAACGTAAATTCCGAGCAGTTATGCACTATTGGATTACTCACGAGCGGGTTGATGAGGTTGTCGCGGCAATGAAAAAAGTACTATCGTAGGAAGTGGCTCTTTGCAAACCATGAAGGACAAAAGCTAAGAGGTTTCGGTCAGGAAGAAACATAGCTGTTGGGCATGTCAAAATTTTCCATTTTTTTGCTTATCGTTCCAACAACCTGCACAGGGCGGCTTCGGCATTAGCCATCCGCTCTCGACCATAACCTTCTACCTCTTCATAAGGACGTTTAAGCCGGATAATTTCGTCAAAATGGCGCTGGTAAAGCCGTTGTAAGTCATATGGATTTTCCCGTAAGGGGTCAGATTCCCAGGGCAAATCCGGTTTGCAGAGCAAATAAACATGGGACGATTCCTGTTCGATTCCTGTGCTAACTTCCGCAGGACAATATCCAAAAACTTCTTCTGCCCAGATTTTATAATTGATGAGATCTGTATCAAAAATTCCGCATGGTGCAGAGATGGGGACTTTTTCCTGTTGATAGTTCAGGTGCAAACGGCTCATTTTTTTCAACTGTTCAAAGTCGTATTCCGGGCCGTTTTCTTCCAGATAATAACGGGCGTATTCCAACGCATAGGGGAGTTCAAAAACTTTCCCCAGATGTTGCGTGAGGCTGCTTTTGCCTGATGATTCTGCACCGGTGATGACAATCCGCATCATGTTTCTCCGTTAGATCTGCGATTAGCCTCAGGGCTGACTTGATCTATGCCAGTGCACCCAACAGCAAATAGCAAGAACAACTTCGGTGAGTTTATACATATTTTTTGCCAGCACAAGGAAAGAAAATCATCCCTGGAAAGGTGCAATTACTCACCATTTTAGTTATAATTCAGAATCCCTGACAGAAATGAGGTTCTGATGAAACTATTCTATCCACTCCAATCTTTGCTTTGCTGCGCTTTACCGCTGACCGTCAGTTTGCTGAACCCTTCCATAGCCACCGCTGAAAACGCTAATCGACTCATCCATGAACAGAGTCCCTATCTATTGCAACATGCCCACAACCCAGTGTATTGGTTCCCTTGGGGGGATGAGGCATTCAATAAAGCGAGTCAAGAGGGAAAACTGATTTTTCTCTCTATCGGTTACTCGACCTGTCATTGGTGCCATGTGATGGAGGCTGAAAGTTTCACTGATAAAGAAGTTGCTGCGCTGCTGAAACAAAATTATGTCGCAATTAAAGTTGACCGTGAAGAACGCCCGGACATTGATCAATTTTATATGCAGGTCGCAATGGAACTCACCGGCAGCGGCGGCTGGCCTCTGACGATCATCATGACTCCAGAAAAAATCCCCATTTTTGCCGGAACCTACTTTCCCAAAGAGCGCCGCTTTAATCGACCGGGGCTGATGGATATGCTACCTCAGATTGCCGCAGCCTGGCAGAAAGATTCCACCGCATTACTACAGGGAGGACAAGCCGTTCTCAACGTATTGCAACAGCGGCAAAGTTCTTCAATTCAGGAAAACACCTTAACGGTTACTGAAATAAAAAAGGCTGAAACTATTCTGCGGGAGAGCTTTGATCCGCTCCAGGGTGGCTTCAGTGAAGCCCCCAAATTCCCTCGGCCGCATGTTTTAAGTTTTTTGCTACAACGATATTACCGAACCGCAGATCCTAAATTATTGCAGATGGTCGAAAAAACCCTACAGGCGATGCACTCAGGGGGGATCTATGATCAGATTGGCTTTGGCTTCCACCGCTATTCAACCGATGCCGAGTGGTTAGTTCCACACTTTGAAAAAATGCTTTACGATCAGGCGGGACTGGCTCGGGTCTATCTGGAAGCCTTCCAAGTGACCGGGAAAGACGAATACAAAACGACTGCCCAAGAGATTTTCTCCTATGTTCTGCGCCAATTGAAGGATCCTTCCGGCGGTTTCTACACCGCAGAGGATGCCGATTCTAACGGGGTCGAGGGACAATTCTATGTTTGGCAAAAGCAAGAGTTAATTGATTTGCTGGGCAAGGAGCGGGGGGAAAGATTCGCACAGATTTTCAATGCTTTGCCTACAGGAAATTATGCTGCCTACATCCCGGACGAACCTGCTGGGACAAATATTCTCCACCGTAAAAAATCGTTAGCCGATTGGGCCAGGTCTTTGCGGCTTCCCTTGCAAAAGTTACAGCAGCAGTTGAAGGAGGATCGGGTGCGTTTATTTTCAGCCCGTGAACAGCGCATTCCTCCATTTCTTGACAACAAAGTGATAACGGCCTGAAACGGCCAGATGATTTCTGCCCTGGCATTGGGAGCCAGAGTTCTGAATGATCCACAGTTATTGTCAGCAGCAGAACAAGCAACCGCCTTTATTTTTCTGCAGATGCAGACCAACGAAGGTCAACTCCTCCGCCGCTGGCGCAATGGGCAAGCTGCTATTGATGCTTTTGCCAGTGACTATGCGTTTTTAGCCAGAGGGATGCTGGATCTTTACCAGAGTAGTTTAAATCCTGATTATCTACAAAAAGCTGTGAATTTGGCGGAACAATTGGCGGTCAATTTTACCGATCAGCAGGGACAGTTATTTGAGACAACCGCTGAGACTGAACTTCCCATGCGGACCAATGAACTCTATGATGGCGCGTTGCCATCCGCAGGCTCAGTGGTTATTGAGGTCTATGCCCGGCTCTATTTGTTGACCGGAAATAAACTTTGGAGCCAACGTGCTGACGCATTGCTGAGTGCTTCAGCAGCACAAATCAGCCGTTATCCTGCTGGATATACTCAATTTCTTCTCGGTGCAAGCTGGTTGCTCGAACCAACCCGCGAGCTGGTCATTGTCGGTTCAAAGAGCAGCCCTGATACTGCGGCGCTGCTAGCTGAAGTCCAGCAGGAATTTATGCCTGATACTACCCTGCTGTTACGTTCGACAGATAACCCGGAGCCTATCGACAAACTGATCCCCTTTATTAGTGGAATGGCTAGCGTGAATAATAAATCGGCAGCTTACCTGTGTCAGGGCTTTGCTTGCCAAAAACCACAGACCAAACCGGAGGAGCTGAGAAAATTGTTGAATATTAAATCTGGGAGATAGTCACAAAGTAAAAAAGGGTTCTCCGCTGGCAGAGAACCCTTTTTGTTCGTCTGAGTTGAAAATTTACTCAGCTGATTTTAAATACTTGAAATAATCCGAATCAGTGGAAATAATCAGCTTCCCTTTCTTATTGACAGTCTTTTTGTACGATTCCATGGTGCGCAAGAACGTGTAGAAGTCCTTGTCCTGATTGTAGGCATCAGCATAAATAGCCGCAGCTTCCGCGTCGGCCGCACCACGATATTCCAATGCCTTCCGATAGGCTTCAGAGCTAATTTCTTTTAACTCACGCTGCATTGTGCCAAGAATTTCCAGTTTTTCCCCTTCCCCTTCAGAACGGTACTGGGCGGCAACCTTCTTCCGCTCATTGATCATCCGCTCATAAACTCGCACCCGAACCTGTTCAACATAGTTGAGACGCTTGAACTGAACATCAATCAATTCGATTCCATACTCTGGGGTACTGGAACTTGCCTCAAGCAGAATGCCACTGAGGATTTCTTCACGACCAATCATATCTTCTGGGAGAATCCGAACACCATCGACCTCAAAACGTTCTGTCCCACTAGCTTTATAATCACCGCCACGTACTAATTCGACCAAAAGATGGCCGGAAACAGCATCACGAACAACTGAATCAATGATATCATCAAGGCGGCTCAAGGCGCCCCGTTCGGTAGCAACGGTCTTAAGAAACAACAGTGGATCGGTAATTCGCCAACGAGCGGTCGTATCAACCCAGATGAATTTTTTATCTTTGGTAGGAATCTGATTCGGATCACCGTCCCACTTAAGGATACGCTTTTCAAAGCGGGTCACATCCTGAATAAATGGGATTTTAAAATGGAGTCCAGGATAGGAAACTGCACCAACTGGCTTACCAAATTGGGTCACGATAGCTTGCTCAGCTTCATTGACGATATAGAAACCACCCTGAGCAATCAGGATAGTGGCAATAATTACGATAATGAGAAATCCATTTTTCATTTAACTGCTCCTTCCATGGTTTTCCGCAAGGGGAGCAGCGGCAACAAGCCCGCGTTCTTCTCGTCCATCATATAGATTTCATCCAGGTTTGGCAGAACTTGTTCCATAGTTTCAATATGGATCCGTCTGCGGGTCACTAGCGGCGCCTTTTTATACTCGGCCAGCAAAGCGACAAAACGGTTAGTTTCACCGCGTGCTTTATTGATCCGTTCGACAGCATAACCTTGTGCTTCCTGTAGTGCGCGTTTTGCTTCACCCCTAGCTCTGGGGACTTCGCGATTATACTGTTCGCGCGCCTGGAAAATTAAACTCTCTTTTTGCTGTTCAGCTTCATTGACTTCGTTGAATGCGTCTTTGACTGCTTCTGGTGGGTTGACATCCTGAAACTTGACCGTCACGATCCGCACCCCGATATCATACTGGTTCAGAGTTTCTTGCAGAGATTGTTGAATCTGATCGGCCAAGGCCGCCCGGTCGGTGGTCAGAACCTGAGTGACATCCGCATTGCCAATGGTTTTACGCACCATTGCTTCAGCAATATCGCGAATCGTGCCAACGGGATCCTGAATTTTGAAAATATATTTGAACGGATCGGCCACCTGGAATTGAACAATCCATTCCACGTCACTGACGTTTAAGTCTCCGGTCAGGGTCAGTGACTCTTCATCCAAACCAGCCTTGCTGTAGGTGGTTCTGATCCCGGGAGTCACAGTTCGATAGCCAAATTCTTCCTTCAATACCCGCCCAGTCGGGACCAGGTAGACCTGTTCAACACCAAAGGGAATTTTGAAATGTAAACCAGGGTTAGCAAATTTGGAGAATTTTCCAAAGCGTAAAACCACCCCGGTTTCTTCCGTATCCACTTTGTACATGCTGCTGGAACCACCGATGACAGCAGCGATGATCGCTATAACAATCAGTAGCGGAAGTATCCCTTTTTTCGGGTCGAACTTAAGTTTGTTTTTGACCTGATTAGCGATTTCAATGACTTTTTTTTCCAGGTCTTCCCCAGATGGGCCTTGTCCCCAATCTTGCATCAGTACCTCTTTCTATTATTAATGGTTTTTGAACTTTAACTTTACCTCAGTTGTTGCTAAGAACTTTTATTTATAGCAGACTTCCTCAGTAAACGGCTATCCTTTTCGGTCAAAATTAGCAAGGGTATCAACGATTAGTCTGGTTGGCAGATTCTACCCCGGTAGGATATACTCACTGCTTGTAAATAATCCATAAAAGGAGAAGTCCATGAAAGTGATCGTTGATCTTTGTGTTGTTCCCTTAGGCGTCGGTGTTTCAGTTTCCAAGTATGTCGCTCTTTGTCAGCAAATTCTAGAGGATGCGGGACTAAAAATTCGTCTGCATGCTTATGGAACCAACATTGAAGGGGAATATGATCAGGTGTTTGCCGCAATCCGCCGCTGCCATGAACAGATACACGCTGCCGGGGCACCGCGCATCAGTACAACAATCAAATTGGGAAGCCGGGTTGATCGTGAACAGACAATGGTTGACAAATTGAAGAGTGTTGAAGAAAAACTGGCAAAATAAATTCGGTTTATAAAGAAAAACCTTTCGACATAGTCAGAGAAAAGCTTAAGATATCAGTTGATTTGATTTATCAAATTATTTTTTACAAATTTCTAAATAAAAGAGTATAATTTCAGACAATTGAAAGGAGTTAACCCATGTCACTCTCAGTCAACAATAGCGTTTCAGCTTTGCATGCCTTGTCAACCAAGCAGAACGTTACTGCAAACAACATTGCCAACAGTGAAACCAAAGAATTCAAAAAATCGACAACGGTCCTGGAAGAGAATTCTAACGGATCCGTCAGGGCAATAACTCAGCCTGTCAACACCCCTGGAACTATGATTCAGCAAGCGGACGGTACTTTTGAGGAGACCTCCAATGTTGATTTTATTCAGGAGACAACAGATATGATCACAACTAGACAGGCTTATGAAGCCAACCTGAAAGCGTTGAAAATCAATACAAATATGGAAGATACAGTTCTGGATCTGATCGGCTGAAAAACTACTCTCCCGCAAGTTCCCTTTTAGTCATGTCCACAACACGGTGGACGTCGCCAAGACATCATCTTTTCTCAGGATGCTTGGCGACACATTGACATCTACTTTGTTGCTTCGCTGCAACGATCCGTTCCAGAATAGTGGATCGCCCTTGATGTTTTCAAACATCCTGTTAAATATCTTCTGCTGTATACGCAATGATACACTCGCAAAAAAAATAAGATGGCTAAGCAAAAATTTCGCACCACAAGGCGCAGTAATTTTTCGAGGGTGAAGGCATACATGTTGTATGTCGAGGTCTCGAAAAATTGCTGCAACGCCGTGGAGCGGACTTTTTGCGACGCCATCATTTTTCATCCTCGGGCAGGTGATGTTTCTCCCGGAATTGTTCTAATTCATCCTGCGCATCCTCAAGTTTGGCATCCGCTTTGGCTGAACGTCGGGTTGCTTTATCCAACTCCGCTTTAGTGGTTTCCAATTCCTGGTGCAGAGCCTCAAGATCCTCTTCAGGTAGCTGTTCCTGCCGAGCTTCAAGTAGTTTTTTCAAACTCTGGTCAAAAACGGCCCTAACCTTATCCAACTCTGTTTCTGCATCTGCAACCCGCTCTTCTGCAGCGGCAAACAGATCTTCCGCCTCAGCCAATTGGCCTGCAACCCCAGCATCAGGTTCAGCATCGAGTTGAATATCCTGAGCCGCCAGAACCATGGCAACAATAGGCAACTGTTGCAACAGGTGATCAACCTGGGTTCCACTACTGTCGAAGATTTCTCCTCCCTTTAAATTAACTGGAAGAAAAACCAGACTGGCAGTTTTTGAATGAGCAATCATGGTTTCAGTTTCCCGATCCTCTACCGCCACTGCCTCAGCAGCTATTCTGACCTGATCCAACTCTTCCAGCAACGCCTCTTTAGTTGCCAGAGGATTATTATCCTCTACTGGCAGCAACACTCGCAACTTGGCATTTGACCAGAAGGAATCCCGGGTCATCAAATGCCCGAGCAACAACATCAGAGAACCATTAGCATCCCGCTCATACCAGATATCAATCTGTCGCTGGTTCGGTTCCAGATTGTGAAGATCCTGCCAGTCCTGTTCATCAGCATCAAAAATAACCAGATTATATTCAAGCCGTAATGCCATCCGCAAAATTTTTCCATATGCCTTCAAATTGCCGCTGAGAAACTTCTCCAGGTAAAAGCTGTGGTGATTAAGCAGAATGGTGTTGGCGCGCAGAGGACCCACCCCAAAAGACTGGAGCAACACGGAACTCCCACTTTCAAAATCAGGGGCAGTCACAACCAGAGGGAAAGCCTGAGTGCCACTGGCACTGATGTCTTCATAAAGTTCTCTTTCCGCCTCTTCTTTCTGTTTATATAACTGGACACCACTTCCAGTTAGCAATCTGACCAGGGTTGTCAAGCCACTTTTCCCTTCCAGCCAGGTCGAAAACTGCAATAACGGCTCACGTTGTTCATGCTGATCAGAAAAAATCAGAATCTGGGGTCGCCAGTCACGCGGATGTTCCAATTCCTGGGATACCTGGAGCAGGTGCTCACGAACTTGGTGCAGATGGTAGGAGCGACGGCTATCAGCCCAGCGGGTTTGATGTGCGGTACGCTGCAGATACTGATAAAGGATAAAGAGAACTGCAACAGCCAAAGCACCCGCTTTCCAATCGATGGCCAGCATTACCAACAAACAGAGGATGGCTCCAACTAAACTGATCCTGTGGTGATACCACTTAAAACGGGGGCGAAAAGAGGGGCTCGCTGAACGGGCTTCAAAACAAGTCGCGTAGTTGAGCAAGCCGTACGAAACTAAAAAGAACATGGCAACAACACTAGCGATCAGGTTGAGATTGCCAAGGCCAACGGTGAGAATAGCAACCCCAGCCGCAAGCAAAACCCCACGCTGTGGATTATTTGAAGGACCAACACCTTTGGCAAAAGGGTTCAGTACAGGGAAAATTTTATCGGCAGCCAATGCTTGCAGAATTCGTGGTGCCCCGAGAAATGAAGCCATCGCCGAGGAAAGGGTTGCGGCAAAAACCCCAGCCGTAATCAGAACTGGCAACTAGGCAACTTTACCCATTGAATCATAGTCACTGAGTAAAATATTCTGCGGTAGCACCCCGGCAAAAACAAGTGCAGCCCCGAAGTAAACAACTAGTGATATGCCAACCGCTAAAAACGTTCCCAGTGGCAGACTTTTCCCCGGATCTTCCAAATCTCCCGACAAACTGACCCCTTGAGTGAAGCCAGTAACTGCCGGAAAAAAGATGGCAAATAACACCCAGAAACCCTGCTCCGATGTGGTTGTATTCCAATTTTCGCGAAAAACCTGATCATCCCAATGGATAAAGCCTCCCAGAAAAAATGAGAACAGGGCAAAAAGGAGAATACCCATAACGACAAATTGGAAGCGGGTTGCCCAGTCCGCCCCTTGCCAGGCGAGAATAAATAATCCACCAATCGCCACCACAGCAATGATCTGGGCAGTGCCGTTTCCGGCTCCCAATAATCCAGCAAATATTTCACCAAAGCCAATACAATAAAATCCAACTGAAACTGCTTGTGCGATAAACAAAACCAGCCCCAGAGCCCCACCAAATTCAAGGCCGAGGGTTCGAGAAATCAAAAAATAATCACCGCCACCACGGACTGTCAAGTTAGTCGCGATTGCGGATAGGGAAACGCTAGTCAAAACTGAAATCAGGTTGGCCACCAGAATAATCAGCAGCGCCTGCTTTATTCCTGCGGCACCAATGACATAACCCAGGCGCATGAACAGGATAATTCCAAGGATGGTTAGAACGCTTGGAGTGAAAACTCCGGCAAAAGTCCCCAGCTTTTTATCCCGATTCATATTCACCGAATCTTGCTCAGATTTATTCGTCATCGCCGCCCCAGTTACAGCTTTTATCATTTGCCTAATTGATTTTTCTCTCTTTGATTATACTTCCTCATCGTCTGCCAATGCATCGCGTAACCGGCGAAAGACCTCCCGATACGCACGTCGGTCGTCATGTTGCTGAACCGAACGGGCCAGACGGGAAATAGCTTTACGATCAATCCCTGGAATTAATTCAAGCATTTCATTGAAAGCATCTGTAAAACTAACCTCATCACAGAGTCGATTGCGCAATTTTTCCAGCTGATGAAATTGTTTCTTCTCACCCCGCGAAACCTGATCCAAGCTTTCCAATTGCCTTAACAGACTATCCAGAGCGCCCTCTGACTTGCGCAACATCCCCGCCAGATGTTTCAATTGACGACGTTGCGAACTACGTCCTTTGGTCAAACGAGCCTCTTCAGCTTCCCGAGTTACAGCTACAGGAAGATCAATTTGAGAGAATTGTTTATCGGTTAAGTCAACCAGTTGTTCAGCTATTTGTTCAATCTGTTTCGCCTGTTGCTTTTTTTTCGTCCGGCTCACCGGCCCGTCATCTTCTACAAATTCATCCATCGACATTATCTCCAGAAAAAGTTTCCCTAAAACTACCCTGAGCGGAAGATAACGGTCAATTGCGAAAATATCTACCTCTCTGCTTTGGTCGCAGTAGTTTTTTTGCTATGATTCATCATGCTATCAAAACGGGAGGAAAACAAATGGATTACGGTATCACCCGCGAACGCTCACTGGAGCTACTCAATCAGCATCTGAGCAATCCAAATCTGATTAAACACAGTCTCGCCAGCGAGGCGGTCATGCGTGCCCTGGCTCACCACTTTGCCGAAAATGAAGAACTCTGGGGACTGACTGGGCTATTACACGATCTGGATGCCGAACTGACTTTGGACGACCTCTCCCGGCATACCCATGAAACTGTCCGCATTTTGCGTGAAGAAGGGGTTAATGAAGAAATCATCGAAGCAATTCGGATGCACAACGAGCATGCCCACGATGATAAACGCAGTGAACGATTTCACCATGCACTGGCTGCAGGAGAAACCATCACTGGTTTGATTATTGCCACGGCTCTCGTTTATCCAGACAAAAAACTGGGCAGTGTCAAACCAAAGTCAGTACGCAAAAGGTACAAAGAAAGACAGTTTGCCGCTGGTGCCGATCGGGCAATCATTGCCGAATGTGAGTTGATTGGCTTAGCTATACCAGATTTCTGCGACCTGTGTTTAGCAGCAATGCAGGATATTGCTCCTGAGCTTGGACTTTAACTGGGATTATTTATGAATAATAAAGAACTAACACGCCTACTGCAATCACTGGCTGATGGTCAAATTAGCATTGTGGATGGAGTTGAACGGCTGAAGCAGCTACCGTTTGAAGATCTCGGCATCGCCCAGATTGATCACCATCGCGAGCTACGTCAGGGGG
Source organism: Desulfuromusa sp. (assembly GCA_029933365.1). The sequence continues at coordinate 16,993 of JAOZOH010000051.1, forward strand.
TTCCTGAAGTTATCCTCGGCGAAAGTAAAAGTCTGGAGCAGCTCAGGATAATCCTTTCAGCTATGGCAAAACGGGGTCGAAACATTTTTGTCACCCGTCTGGACGATGAGAAAGGCACCGCACTGTGCAACCAGTTTCCAGAGGGAGAGTACGATATCGACGCACGAACCTTCTGCTTGATTCAACAGAAGATAGAGATCACCGGTAAAGGTAAAATTCTGGTTATTTGTGCTGGAACCTCTGATCTTCCTGTTGCTAAAGAGGCCGTTATTACTGCCCGGATGCTCGGAAATGAAGTTGAAGAGTTGGTAGATGTCGGGGTTGCAGGGATCCATCGGCTCCTTGCACGACAAGATTTATTACAAGAAGCTGCTGTTTTGATTGTTATTGCTGGTATGGAAGGCGCTCTCCCTTCGGTGGTTGGCGGCCTGGTTGCCAAGCCGGTGATTGCGGTTCCAACCTCGGTCGGTTATGGTGCTTCTTTCGGTGGAATTACCGCCCTGCTCGGGATGCTCAATTCCTGTGCCAGCGGGGTTACAGTTGTCAATATCGACAACGGCTTTGGTGCAGCATTTGCTGCAAATCGGATTAACAGAAAGACGGAATAAATATGAAAACCCTCTACCTCGACACTTTCTCCGGGATCTCCGGTGATATGTTCCTTGGTCTGCTCATCGACCTTGGGGTCAGCCAGCAGCAGTTGAAACAAGAGTTGGCCAAACTTCCAGTTTCCGGATATAAACTTGAAGTCGGGCGCGAGCAGCGCCACGGTATCGAAGGGTGCCGGGTCCAGGTTCACGCTGAAGAGACCCATCACCATCGCGGCTGGAGTACTATTGATAAAATGTTGATTGAGAGTCCCCTACAACCATCAGTTAAACAAACGGCTCGGAGATTCTTTCTTCGGTTGGGTGAGGCGGAAGCCAAAGTTCATGGAATTGATATCGACCGGGTCCATTTTCATGAGGTTGGGGCTATTGACGCAATTGTTGATCTGGTCGGTACTGCAATCGGTTTAAATTTGCTTGGAGTCGAAAAAGTAATTTGCTCCTCTCTGCCGCTATCCCGCGGTATGAGCAAATGCGCTCACGGAGCCCTCCCCCTTCCGGCGCCAGCAACCCTGGAGATTCTTCAGGAAATACCCGTCTACGACAGCAATTGCGACAAAGAGCTGGTCACTCCCACCGGAGCAACCATTGCAGCAGAGTTGGCAGAGTTTGGTCCTCTCCCAGCACGGCCACTGGGTAAAACCGGTTATGGCGTCGGAGGCTGGAAGCTGGAAGATCGTCCCAACCTGCTACGCGGCATCCTTTATGAAGAAGATAGGACAACTCAGCAGACAGATCAAGTCCAGCTACTGGAAAGCAATATTGATGACAGCACCCCGGAGCAATTGGGGAACTTGCTGGAACTCTTATTCTCAGCCGGTGCACTTGATGCAGGCTATATCCCACTACAGATGAAAAAAAACCGCCCGGGCAACCTGTTGACTGTGGTCAGCCGTCCGGAACAGGCGGAGGAGTTGGCAACCTTGATTATGCGTGAAAGCAGTGCTATCGGAGTGCGTAGCCAGCTCTGCGACAGGTTTAAACTCAATCGCCGCAGTGCCAAGGTAAAAACCGAGCAAGGGTCAGCCAGAGTCAAACTGATTTTTGACGGACAGCAGTTTTTACGCTTGACCCCTGAATATGATGATTGCCGCGAGCTGGCACGCAAAAGTGGACAACCACTGCAACAGGTTTATCGCCAAGTGGAAAAAGCTGCTTATGAACAGCTTGATTTAACCACCAAGGAGAGTTTTGATGACTGAAGGAGAATTGGGGACTGAATTCACATTCTCTCTCCCGATTCTCCGGGGACAGACCCAAGGTCAGTCCCCTCAGGCACATATAAAACCGTACAGCATGGGGAAACTTAATGACTGAGAAAAATTCGATTGAAGAATGGGGCTATCGTAAACTGGTGCTATTCCTCTCCAGTAATGGCGGTCTGGGCTATGCCCCAATCGCTCCGGGAACCTTTGGCACTCTGGCAGGAATCCCTGCTTTTTATTATCTGTCCTACTTTTCCTGGCCACTGCAATTTCTCACTTTGACTGCTCTATTATTCCTGAGTTTCTGGGTCAGCGATATCGCTGGAAAATTCTATCAGGAAGCAGATGATGGTCGCATCGTCATCGATGAACTGATCGGGTACCTGATCACCACCGCCTTTCTCCCCTTTTCCTGGCCGACAGCAGTGCTTGGATTTATCTGGTTCCGCATTTTTGACATCGT
>JAOZOH010000349.1 GCA_029933365.1 Desulfuromusa sp.
CTGGTTCAGTATTTTCTGCAGCTGGGGGAAGAGGTGAAGGTGATCAGAAATGATAAATTGACTCTGGGGGATATTGAGCAGTTAGCCCCGGATCGTCTGGTTATTTCCCCCGGGCCACGAACTCCCCAAGAAGCGGGGATTTCTGTGGCGGCAATTCAACAGTTTGCCGGTAAAATTCCACTGCTCGGGATCTGTCTTGGCCATCAGGCGATGACTGAAGCTTTTGGTGGCAAGGTGGTTCGGGCCGATCGTTTGATGCATGGGAAAACCAGTCCGATTTACCATGATGGGAGTGGTCTTTATCAGAACTTACCCCACCCTTTTACGGCGACCCGTTACCATTCTCTGCTTGCGGAGCGGGAGAGTTTTCCTGCTAGTTTGAAAATCACCGCCTGGACTGAAGAGGGTGAAATTATGGGGTTACAACATCAGGAACTGCCGGTTTGGGGAGTGCAGTTTCACCCTGAGTCAATTTTGACGACTGAGGGGATGGTTTTGCTGGCTAATTTTCTGCAAGTTTCTGGAGAATGGAGTCTGGTCAATGATTAAACAAGCAATCGCCAAACTGGTTGAGCGGCAAGATTTGAACGAACTCGAGATGATCGATGCGATGAACCAGGTTATGGGTGGTGAAGCAACCTCGGCTCAGATTGGTGCTTTTATTACCGCGCTGCGGATGAAAGGGGAGACGATTCCCGAAATTATCGGTGCAGCACGGGTGATGCGCTCACGAGCAACCCCGATCCGGGTGGGTGACGTTGTTGATATCGACCGCGACGAGATCAATGTTGATCGCGAAACCATTATTGATACCTGCGGTACCGGTGGCAGCGGAACCAGGAGTTTCAATATCTCCACGACGGTTGCCCTTGTTGTCGCTGCTTGCGGGGCAAAGGTTGCCAAGCATGGCAATCGCAGCATTTCCTCTTCCTGTGGCAGTGCCGATGTTCTTGAAAAGTTGGGGGTGAAACTTGATATCTCTCCTGAGCAGGTCGCTGAATCAATAGAAAAAATCGGGGTTGGTTTCTTGTTTGCTCCCGCGCTGCATGGGGCGATGAAATATGCCATCGGTCCACGCCGGGAGATTGGTATCCGAACAATTTTCAATATTCTTGGTCCTCTGACCAATCCTGCAGGAGCCGATCGGCAGGTCTTGGGAGTTTTTAGCGAAGATCTGGTTGAGCCGCTGGCACAGGTGCTCCTCAGTCTCGGTTGCCGGCGTGGTTTTGTTGTCCATGGTGCAGATGGGATGGATGAGATTACTCTGACCGGTACCACCTTGATAGCGGCAATCAGTGGCAATAATATTGAACTGCAGACAATTACACCGGAGCAGTTTGGATTTAAACGTTGCCGCCTTCATGATCTTCAGGGGGGAGATGC
>JAOZOH010000052.1 GCA_029933365.1 Desulfuromusa sp.
TTGCCTAAGCGTTTCAAAAAACGCCGCTGAACCTACGGGTGCAGCTCAGATTTTTAGAATCACTTATTCAATCCAAGCACTTGCACTCTTATTCCGCCAGGAACTCACTGATTCAGGTATAAAAATAGCTCATCAGCTAGATAAACAGGATCAAGTCAGCTATCATCTGTATGTAGTATAAATTTCAATTTTCATGCAGCCATTTGTTTTTATTATTTTCAGTCAGGATTCCCTCTATGAGTTCCCAAAAGTTTACCTCCGGCCAGTTGATCAATGGATTTCTGGTCGATCAAGTTGATTCTCTCCCCAGTATTAATGCCACCATGATTCGCTTGCATCATCAGGTGACCGGTGCACGTTTTATGCACTTGGAGCGGGATGATGATAATCACCTGTTTGCGGTTGGGTTTCGTACCCCGCCGGATGATTCTACCGGTGTTGCCCATATTCTGGAGCATACCGCGCTGTGTGGATCAAAACATTTTCCGGTGCGCGATCCATTTTTCTCGATGTTGAAACGCAGTCTTAACAGTTTCATGAATGCGATGACCGCTAGCGATTGGACCCTTTACCCCTTCTCCAGTATGAACCGGAAAGACTTTCATAATCTGTTGGATATTTATCTGGATGCAGCTTTTTACCCGCGATTGACTGAACGGGATTTTAGTCAGGAGGGGCATCGTCTTGAGTATGCCGAAGCTGATAACCCCAACTCTCCTCTCGAATACAAAGGGGTGGTTTATAATGAAATGAAAGGGGCGATGTCTGATCCTTCTTCACTATTGACTCAACGTCTGGATAAACACCTCTATCCAACCACAACTTATCGGCATAATTCTGGGGGTGAACCGGAAGATATCCCTGGTTTAAGTTGGCAGCAACTGCGTGATTTTCATGCCCGCTATTATCACCCGAGTAATTCCTGGTTTTTCAGTTCTGGTAATCTGGATTTAGCCGATCTGTTGGGGATTGTGGAAGATCGGGTCCTGCAAAATTTTGCGCGGCTGGATTCGGACACGGAAGTTCCCGCTGAGCAACGTCTAAAAGCCCCTTTGCAGGTGACGGAAAAATATCCTCTGGATGCTGGTGAACCGTTGGAAAAACGTTCCATGGTTGAAGTGGGTTGGCTCTGTGGTGATATCAACGATAGTTTTGAGCGGTTGTCGATGTCGTTACTTGCGGCTCTTTTATTAGGCAATCCAGCAGCACCTCTCTACAAAGCGCTTCTTGATTCCGGTCTGGGGGCCAATCTGGCACCCGGAACCGGTTATCATGATGATAATCGTACCACCTATTTTGCTGCGGGTTTGCAGGGAACCGATCCTGAGCATGTCCCGGCAATCGAAAAACTGATTCTGGAAACCTTGGAACAGGTTGCTGAGCAGGGTTTTTCTCAGGAGCGGATTGATGCTGCAATTCATCGGCTGGAGTTTTCTAACCGCGAGGTGACCGGCGACAGTTATCCCTATTCGTTGTTATTGCTCATGCGCCTGATTGGCCCCTGGATTCACGGTGGTGATCCTCTTGCTGCGTTGAACTTTGAAGAGAATTTGCAACAGTTGCGGCAGAAACTGGATAAAGGGCCATTTTTTGCGGAATTGATTCGAAATAAATTACTCAATAATTTGCATCGCGTTACTTTGTTACTCCAGCCGGATACCCAGCTTGGCTCACAGCAGGATGCTGCTACACGAGCAGAGTTGGATAAAATTGAACAGCAACTCAGTGATGCGGAGAAAAAGCAACTTGTGGAGCAGGCTAGAGACCTGCAAGCCGCTCAGGAAGAAACGGAAGATTTATCCTGTCTGCCCACTCTGGAATTGAGTGATATCCCAGCAGAAGAAATACCTGTCTCAGTGGAACAGCGGTTGGATAAATCAGTTCAAGAATTCTGGTTTGATCAACCAACCAATGGTATCGGGGTCGTGGTTCTCAACTTTTGTCTTGATAACTTAACTGCTGAACAGCGTAAATACCTGCCGATTTTCAGCAGTTTACTGACTCAGGTTGGTGCTGGTGAACGAGATTATTTGCAGATGGCTGAAGCGATGGAGGCGGTAACCGGTGGAATTTCCGCACGAACCTCACTGCTGGATGATCCGCAAGATCCCGATAAATTTACTGCCAGCTTTGAATTGAAAGGGAAAGCGTTGGTACGCAACTGTCAGCCGTTGTTTGGCTTATTGCATGATATTTTACTGACTCCCGATTTCTCTGATCTACAAAGGCTTCACACGGTTTTAAATCAATTGCAGGTTTCGCTGGAAAACTCGGTGCCGCAATCAGGACATACCTATGCGGCGCGAACTGCTGCAGCTTGTTTGTCTCAGGTTGGGCAGCAGCGAGAGCAATGGTCGGGTCTTTCTCAGGTGGCAGTGATTCGGGAACTTGCCAGCAAACCAGCGACAGAATTAGGTGATCTGGCAACAATTCTGGCTGATACTGCAAAGCAGCTCTTTAACCTGCCCCAACTACAGACGGCTGTTACCGTTGAGGCGGAGAATTTCCCCCCTTTCAAGACCGCTTTAGGGCAATTGATAGAGAAGATCCCCGAGCAATCGGCAAAACAACAGCCTCTAGCTGAGAACTTTACTTCTCAACCTCTGCGGCAGGGGGTGATCTGGTCATTGCCGGTTAATTATGTGACCCGGGTTTTCCGGGCGGTTCCTTATGCCCATCCCGATAGTGCCGCTCTGACGGTTTTAGCTAAGCTTTTACGTGCTGAGTTTTTGCACCGTGAAATCCGTGAGAAAGGGGGCGCTTACGGCGGTTTGGCAGGTTACAATGCTGAGGCAGGTCAGTTCAGTCTGCTCTCTTACCGTGACCCTCATATTTTACGGACCCTGCAGGTTTATGACCAGGCTATCGATTGGGCTGTTACTGGTGACTTTCCCCCTGAGGCGGTTAAAGAATCAGTCCTGGCAGTCTTTGGCGATCTTGATAAGCCGCTTTCTCCAGCAGGAGCAGGTGCTCATGAATTTGCCAATATCCGTCAGGGGATGACATTGGAGATGCGCAATCAGATGCGTCAACAGTTGCTGGCAGTTGATGGAGCCGCATTGCAACAAGTAGCTGAAAAATACCTGAAAAATGGAGAAAGTGCCGTTGCCGTCCTGGCTGGTGAAGCTGCGTTGCAGCAGGCGAATGCTGAGCTGGGTGACAAACAGCTGCAGTTGCGAAAAATCTGATTATGTAGGGGCGATCCTCGTGATCGCCCTTTTCAAACCGGGTGAATATAAGATTCGCCCCTACGGGGTTTAAAGGTAAAATTATCATGCAACAGCAACAATTTTTTGCAACTGCAGCTCTCGGTTTAGAGCCACTTCTGGCGGCAGAACTTGAGAGTCTGGGGGCTGCGGAGGTCAAACAGGAACGTGCGGGAGTGCGGTTTTCTGGTGACCTTCAAATCGCCTACAAAGCCTGTCTCTGGTCGCGTCTGGCGAGCCGGATTCTTTTGCCGTTGGTCAGTTTTGCGGCTCTGGATTCCGATCAGCTTTATGACGAAATTTTAAAAATTGACTGGTCGGAACACCTGTCAACAGAGAATACATTTGCGGTTGATTGTACTTTGATAAATTCGAAGATTAATCATTCTCTTTATGCTGCTTTGCGGGTTAAGGATGCCATTGTTGATCAGTTTCGTGCCCGTAACGGAGAGCGTCCTTCCGTTTCACTTGAACGTCCCGATCTGCGGCTCAATCTCCATATCTATCGAGACCAGGCTACCATAAGCATTGACCTTTCCGGTGACAGCTTACACCGGCGTGGCTATCGAATCGATGGGGTCCATGCGCCACTGAAAGAGAATCTGGCGGCGGCAATTCTAATTCGTGCCGGTTGGCCCGCTATCTGTGCTGCTGGTGGTGCTCTGGTCGACCCCCTCTGTGGCTCCGGTACTTTGCCACTTGAAGCGGGATTGATAGCAACCGATACTGCTCCGGGATTATTGCGTCGTTACTTTGGTTTTTTGGGCTGGAAACAGCACGACAACGACATTTGGGAAGAGTTGCTGCAAGCCGCATGGAAGCGGCAAGAAATTGGTTTGGCGCAGAAACATGGCACTATCGTCGGTTATGATGGTCACAATCGAGCGGTTAAAGCCGCTTGGGAACATGCTCAGAATGCCGGGCTTGATAAGGTGATCCATTTTGAACGGCGGACACTGCAGGAATTTGTTGCTCCATCGAGTCGGGGAGCCGGGTTGCTGGTGGCAAACCCACCCTATGGTGAGCGGCTGGGTAACGTTAGCGAGCTACCGCCATTCTATAATCTACTTGGTGAAAAGATGGCGCAACAATGCTCCGGTTGGAAAGCGGCGGTCATTACTTCTGAACCACAATTGGGGCGCAGCATCGGGTTGCGGGCAGGGAAGATCAATGTGCTGTATAATGGTGCCGTGAAGTGTCAACTGCTGCAGTTTGAGCTGAATGACACTAACCGTTGGCAGTCTCTTGAAGAGGGGGCGGGGAAAGCAGTCAAGAAAGTCCTCTCTCCGGGGGCTGAGATGTTCGCTAACCGGCTGCGCAAAAATCTTAAGAAACTAAAAAAATGGGCAGCTCGTGAAGGGGTCGATTGTTATCGTCTCTATGACGCTGATCTCCCCGAATATGCGGTTGCGGTAGATCTCTATGGTGATGAAGTCCATCTCCAGGAGTATCGGGCACCGAAAGAAATCGATGAAAATAAGGCAGCTGAACGTTTGCGTGAAGTGCAGGATGCACTACCGCAAGTGCTGGATCTTTCCCCGGATAAAATTCATCTGAAGGTTCGCCAGCAACAGAAGGGGAGTGGACAATATGAAAAACAGGCTCGCCGGGGTATTCTAAAAGAAGTTCAGGAGGGGAATTGCAAGTTTCTGGTTAACCTGACCGATTATCTCGATACCGGCCTGTTTCTTGACCATCGCTCAACCCGGCAACTGATTCAGAAACTTGCCGATGGAACCCGTTTTCTCAATCTGTTTGCCTATACCGGTGCTGCAACTGTGCATGCCCTGCTGGGTGGAGCTATGGAGACCACCACAGTCGATATGTCGCGGACTTATTTGGAATGGGCGAAAAAAAATATTGCTTTGAACCATTTTGATCCCGCAGAAGAAGAGCTGATTCAGGCCGATTGTCTAACCTGGCTTGATACGGCACCGGGAGAATTTGATCTGATTTTTCTTGATCCTCCAACCTTTTCCAATTCCAAGGGGATGGATGCGACTTTTGATGTGCAACGTGATCATGTTGATCTGCTCCGGAAAACAGCGCGATTGCTCGCCCCTGAAGGGACTTTGATCTTTTCCAATAACCTGCGTAAATTTCGTATGGATCATGATGCTTTAACGGATTTTATCATTGAAGACATCAGCGCAAAAACGCTCCCGGTCGATTTTGCACGTCATCCACATATCCATAACTGCTGGCTGATCAGGAGGTCTTGAGGTGTTTCAACTTGATCCGCGCTTACAGGCCGACACCATTATTCTCGGTGATTTTCCTCTATCTTGTCTGTTGTTGATGAACGATTCAAGTTATCCCTGGTTTATTCTGGTTCCACGACGGGCCTCTGTGACAGAAATCTATCAACTTGAAGAGCCGGATCAGCAACGGCTCTGGCAGGAATCAGCTACTCTCGCGCGTTGGATGTCAGCGACCTTTAAATTTGATAAACTGAACATTGGAGCATTGGGTAATGTTGTCAGCCAACTTCATTTGCATCATGTCGGGCGGAGTATTGGCGATCTCACTTGGCCAGGTCCAGTCTGGGGACAGCACCCTCCACAGCCTTATGCCGTGGAAGAGATAGAAAAGATTAAACAACAGGTCAGCGCTAATCTGGCCGCATATCTGGGAGAAGAACAATGAAACAATCTTTGTTTACTTGGATCGGGCTTTTGCTACTGATTCTGCTGACGAGTTGTTCTGTCACGACCCGCGAAGTTGGTTCAGATGAAAAGGTTATTTACGACGAGGGGTACCATTTTTCGGATAAAAAGGCGATTGTCAATGATATGGTCAAATCGCTCCTGTCGAAACACCCTTTGCTGCGAGCGACTGATCGTCCGGTTCTGATCGTGTATGGGATTGCCAATCGAACCAGTGAACATATCAGCACTAGCGCGATGACTGACGACATGCGCCAAGCGTTGTTGAATTCCGGCCGGGTTCGTTTTGTCAATAAAACCCAGCGGAGTAACATTGAGCAGGAAACCAATTATCAATATGGTGGCAGTGTTGCTGCAGAATCGCGGATCCAAAAAGCGCGTCAAGTGGGGGCGCAATATATGCTGACTGGCACATTGCGCTCGATTGAAAAGAAACAACCACGCCAGTTTCGGCTGAAGAAGAAAACTTTGATGTATTACAGTTTAAATATGGAACTGACCGATATCCAAACTGGGCTTATCGAGTGGGCTGACAGCACCGAGGTTATCCGCGAGGCTTCGAAACCGTTTATTGGTTGGTGATTCGGCCAGGTATTTCTGTGATGATTTCTTTTTCGCGAGCCGGGTTTGTGTTTTTGCGCCGACCTGGTTTCCGTTGCTTTGCTCTGGTTGTTCTTTTGCTCTGCCTGAATGGCTGTGTCGGCAGGCTGAATAGGGCCAGTGACTCCTATTATGCTGGTGATCCACAACGGGCGTTAGATCTTCTAGAAAAAGGGGATCATCTGGGCAAACGTAATCAGCTCCTGTTTTTATTAGAAAAAGGGGTGGTGCTGCACCAGCTAGGAGAATATCAACAGAGTGTCAGTCAATTATTAGAGGCTGCGAGGTTGATTGAACAGTTTGAAGTTGTCAGCTTCAGTGAACAGGCCGGCTCTTTGGTGAGCAGTGAATGGTTGACTCGTTACAAAGGAGAGTACAGCGAGCGGCTCTGGGTCCACAGCTATTTGATGATGAATTATCTGCTGCTTGGTCAATATGATGATGCTCTGGTTGAAGCAAAGCAGGCCTTGGAACGTTTAGAAAAATATCCGCAAGCACTGAAAAGTTCTTATTTCACCCGCGCCCTGATTGCGCTCTGCTTCGCTAACCTTTCCGAGTCAAATGATGCCTATCTGGTTTACCGGAAGCTGGCCGATGATTTGCCGAGTGCCGCTCCGGTTGCTGCGGATATTGTGCGGTTTGCGGATCAACTGGGGATGACTGACGAGGTGGAAAAATATCGGTTATTTTTGCCGCAGGGTCTTCCTTCTGGTGAGGCGGAACTGGTTCTATTTGTTGCCAATGGTCGGATTCCCGAAAAGCGTCCCGGGAATGTTGTGCTGCCCCCATCAATCAGATTTGCCTTTCCCTATTATTCCAGAAGAAAAACGCCTCAATCAAGGATCAAAGTTCTGCCACGCAGATGGAATCCTCTGCCGCTGCTCTCAACTGATTTAGGAAATGTTGCCAGAACTGCATTGGAGGCGCGCAAAGTTAGCATGATTACCAAGGAAACTGTCCGGGTTGCAACCAAGGAGGCGCTTGCTCAGTCGGTTGGCAACAAAAATGACGCCGCTGCCGAAGCCATTGTTCGGGTGGCCTTGTTTTTACTCGAAGAACCGGATACCCGCTCCTGGCAGACCTTGCCGGGACGGTTAACTTTGGTGCGGATTCCTTTGTCTGCCGGTCGGCATAAATTACAAGTGGAGTTGCGATCCGCCGCATGGCTAGGGAAGCAGGTTATTGACCTTCCTGAATTTGAACTGCGCCGAGGGCAGCGGATGTTCCATGCGATACGGTTTTAACAGGACAGGCTGTTAGGCAGAAGGCTGTCAGGCTGCTAGCTTTGAACCTTTAGGCTAACAACCTGATATCCTACAACCTGCTTCTACTGCCGAGTTAGAGAACGATATCTGATCCGGTGCGGCTGATCAGCATCCTTGCCCAGCCTACGTTTACGATCTGCTTCATATTCCGAATAATTCCCTTCAAACCAGACCACCTGCGAATCTCCTTCAAAAGCCAGCATGTGGGTGGCAATACGGTCGAGAAACCAGCGATCGTGACTGATGACTACCGCACAACCCCCAAAGTTTTCCAGCCCTTCTTCCAGCGCCCGTAACGTGTTGACATCCAAGTCATTGGTCGGTTCGTCAAGGAGCAGTACGTTGGCTTCTTCGCGGAGCATCTTTGCCAGGTGGACCCGATTGCGTTCACCTCCGGAGAGGACACCCACCTTTTTTTGTTGATCGGAACCTGAGAAGTTAAAACGAGCCACGTAGGCACGGGAATTGACTGACTGGCTGCCAATTTGCAGAGTGTCCATTCCACCGGTTACTTCTTCCCAGATCGTTTTATCTGCATTCAATTCGCGCCCCTGGTCGACATAGCCAAGCTGGACAGTTTCCCCGACCTTGAAACTTCCGCTGTCAGATTGTTCCTGGCCAGTAATCATGTTAAAAAGGGTCGACTTTCCTGCACCATTTGGCCCAATTACACCGACAATTCCTCCCGCGGGAAGGTTGAAGCTGAGGTTGTCGATCAGCAGACGATCATCAAATCCTTTGCTGACCTCTTTGGCTTCGACAACAACACCTCCCAGCCGCGGACCGGGTGGAATATAGAGTTCGAGGGTTTTCTCCTTCTCCAGACCAGCATTGCCGAGAAGATTTTCATAAGATGTGATCCGCGCTTGAGATTTGGCATGCCGTCCTTTTGGTGACATGCGGATCCATTCCAACTCATGCTGCAGGGTCTGCTGTCGTTTGCTTTCAGTTTTTTCCTCTTTGCGCAGGCGTTCCTGTTTCTGTTCCAGCCAACTGGAATAGTTGCCTTTCCAGGGGATTCCCTGTCCGCGATCCAGTTCCAGAATCCACCCGGCAACATTATCAAGAAAATAGCGATCGTGCGTTACTGCGATAACTGTCCCCGGATAACGTTGTAAGTGTTGTTCCAGCCAGGCAACGGTTTCCGCATCCAGATGGTTGGTTGGTTCGTCAAGGAGAAGAATATCCGGTTTCTGCAACAACAAACGGCACAGTGCAACCCGGCGTTTTTCACCACCGGAGAGGGTCTTGATCGATGTTTCAGGTGCTGGACAGCGCAATGCTTCTTCCGCCAGTTCCAGCCGGGAGTCAAGTTCCCATGCATCGGCAGCATCCAGCTTATCCTGTACCTCTGCTTGACGGGCAAGCAGCTTGTCCATATCGCAATCTGGATCGGCAAAGGCGTTGTTGATCTCTTCAAATTCCGCCAGCAGGTCAACGATCTCCTGCACTCCCTCTTTGACTGTTTCTCGGACGGTTTTATTTTCATCCAACTGTGGTTCCTGCTCCAGATAGCCAACGCTGTAGCCGTCAGATAACACCGCTTCGCCATTAAATTCTTTATCAACGCCCGCCATGATCCGCAGCAGGGTCGATTTTCCTGAACCATTCAGCCCGAGGACGCCGATTTTTGCGCCGTAAAAATAGGAGAGAGAAATATCTTTGAGGATCGGCTGCTTGTTGTAACTTTTACTGACTCGCATCATCGAATAGATGATTTTTTTTGTATCTTCACTCATGAGAATAGGTGTCCTTGTTGATTGATTTCAGGAGGCTGCTGGAGTTTGCGACTGTATAGCACCGGGATAAGGGTTATCGCAAGCGTTGTTTATGATGCTGTATAATTGCTGAAGTCGGCGTTTTTATCCAGTTCACTCAGAATCTGCAGGAAGCTGTAGGTGAGCTGGGGATGAAGTTTGGTTCCGGCAAGATCCAGCATGATCGAGATGATTCGGTCAATGTCCAGAGAATCCTCATAGGCCCGGTGGGTCCGCATGGCATCATATGTGTCTGAAATTGCAGTCATATGGGAACAAATATGTTGTTGCCACGGTTGGGTCATTTTTGGATATCCAGTGCTGTCGTAGCGCATATGGTGCTCAAAAGCGGTGACCACAGCCAGGCGTGGAACTCCCGGAGTATTGAGTAGATATTCGGCGCCTAAACGGGGATGTTGCTGCATGATTTGCCATTCTTCTTTGTCCAGCTGCCCCGATTTACTTAGAATATCAGGGGAGATAAACATCTTGCCCACGTCGTGCAGCATGGCGGCGATTCCGATATCGTTAAGCAGCTGCCCTTCGATGCCAAGAACTCTTGCTTGTGCCAGATTGAGCATGCAGATATTCGTTGAATGGGTGTAGGTGTATTCATCCATTGAACGCAGTGGTGCGATTGCCATAAAGGCATCACTTTGACTGTTGAATGCATCGACAAAGCCGCTGACAATTTCAGTGATCCCCGCCATTTCCAGTTTTTGTTTGCTTCGTACACTCTGGTAGAGATCCATAAAACGGTCAGCTTCACACTCGGCAATATCTGCCAGATCGAGTCCGGCCAGCTGATTTGAGTCACCATGCTTGTAGCGGATTTCAATCTGTCCAAAATGGATATTCTCACTCCCTTTAATCTCAATCTGCTTATCCGGTGTTTTACTGAGAATAATGATAAGACCAAGGAGCTCTTCCGCAGAGGCCCCAGGTTCAATTTGTAGATGACTGATTCCATTGCGTGCCAGAGATTCAAGTAAACGAGCGACCGCCAGGTTTTCTTCGACAGGCTTGTTGGCAAAGATCAGTTGTTCTTCAATAACCTTGAGGGTGATATCGCTATGCACGTTAAATAGCTGACGCAGTTCATTTAAAGCCTGTTTATTCAAGCGCAGAACTTGACGGTGTTCAGGATGGTAAAGAGCTGCATTGGCCGCCGCAGTTGTCAGCAGTCTGATCAACTTCTGCATGTGATCATCTTGAGCACTGATCATTTGCCCCTCCTGGAAAATTCCCGCCGCTGTTTTATTGCCTGTTTGGCTAGTTGTTTGTGTTTGCCACTGACAAGTTCATTGAGCAATTTATCAGTCGAGACTCCAGGAAATAGCGCCAGATTCTGGAGGGTTTCTACCTGCAGCTGTTTGACTCGGTGCGAAACAAGTAGTCCCTGTTTTTGTAAGACTCGGCGTAGAATGGGCAGGCTATCTTTGTTGCCGATTCGGGTGAGGGCCCGGATTGTTTGTTTCTGTAATTCCAGCTCGGTATCATTCGCTGGGGCACTGCCAAGATTATTATGTAGAACAGAGAGAATTGTTGGATCTCGGCTGAGATCAGCAATTTGTATTGCAGAAGAGCGAGCTTCAAGGTCTTCGCTTTGCAATTCTTTTAGCAATTGTCGATTTGCCGTAGCTGGATTGCAGTAAAACAGGTTTCGCAGCACTTCAAGCCGCACTTTCGGGTGTGGGTGCCTGACCAGTTGGTGGATCACTTTTATGCTGTTAGGGTCCAGATCCTTTCCCAGAACAATCAAAAGGTTACGCACCAGGTACCAACGCTCATCATTGAGAGCTCGTACAATCATCTGCTGGGCATCTCCACCGATCCCTTCCAGAATCTGCATCCAGAGTTGTCGTTCAGACCATTTGGGAGCCAGCCCTAAATATTCGATAACCAGTTCACTGTAAGGTTCACCAACAGCGATGATGTAGTCAGCTATCTCCTGATGTTTTTCCTCTCCCCAGAGGTCAACTCCATCCAGTACTTCCGCCATAAAAGTGGGTTGGGCGTGATTGGATAGCACTTTCTCATCAAAGATGCTGGCGGAGGAGTTATCATTGTACAGATATTTAGACCAGTTATTGTGAATGGCGCGCAAGTTGACAAAGTCGCCGATGTCCAAGAAATAACGGGAAAGCTCAAGCAGATTCTGTTGGATGGATTCTTCCTGTTCAGAATCAAATTGTTTGTGCAATATTTCAAAAATGATGGCAGCACAATTGTGTTCAATCGATTGATTTTCGATTTGGGTTTTTAGTTTTTCCTTTTCTTCATCGGGAATACTGCCGATAATATTGTCCCCGAGGATATTATACATTGCTGCCTGATAGTTGTCCGGCATATACAAGTCTTGTCGTTCCTCACTAAACAGGACATCAAGCCGGGCGCGCACCATATCTTCTGAAAGTGGCGCCGTTTTGGTTTTAATATTGTGATGAAATGTCTGACTTGATGAATTTGCCAGATTATTGATCAAACCAAACAGGCGTGAAGACAGATTTAGATCCTGACGCTTTTTCCCGGCAATGGCATTCTGCAGCAGGTGAGAAGGTATTTTCTGCAAAATATCAGGGGCCGCTTCGCGATGCCGCTCAAGTGTGTGGAAGGCACTGTTGAGAAATTCCTGTTGCGCATCGGGGGATAATTGCTCAAGCAGCGCGACAAGCTTTTTGTCATTTTTTGTTTGTGCTTGAGGGACATGTCTCTGTTGAATGCTATTTTCAATGAATCGACCGATGGATTGGGATGATTGTTCACGCTCAGCCTGGCTGCCAACAAGTCTCTGGTTAAATATCTCCGCAATGGTATTCAATTCAAGAGATGATTCAGAATCCCCAAAATCAAGATTACCGTTGTGCAATCCATGGAGAAAGTTTTCCCATAGTTGGTCTCTTTCTGACGGTTTTTTGGCGGAGAAGTCGGGATTAACCTGGAAGGCATCATAATCAATTGGAACCACTGAAATATGTTGAATCTGTTGTCGTTCAAGGAGTGTTTCAATGCCACCTAAAGATTCTATAGTATTTCGATCGGAACGGAGTAATTGATTGAAGCGAATTAATTCCGAGTCCTTCAGTCCACTATGAAAGCTGATTGATGCAATCCCAAGTCCCGAGAAATATTTAGCAAATTCCTGATTGGTGGAATCTTCTTTGTCGAGCCAGAGCTGCTCAAAGTAGAGGGCGTCGGGGGCAATACCCAAGGTGATGACGGGGTTTGAGAGAAACAATTCATCCAGAATATCCAGAGTACTGTTGACGCTGGCCACAATTTGTGGATGCTCCGGTGGGTAGAGTGACAGCTTCCGCCGGGCTATATTCAGCTGATGCAGAAAGGCTGTCAGTAGTGGTTTGTCCAGATCCGTCGTTGAATTATCCGTTACTTTTTGGCTCACGCATCCCCCGAGAGTTGTCTTGAAGCGTCAAACATTGACTGAGTATAACAGGTTTTGATGTTTTTTTGGCTACTGAGAAGGTAATAAATTCCCGTGCCAGTTGTTGCATTTGTCCAGCTTTGGTGCTAAATATTACACCGTGAAACTAATTATAATTCAGCGAAACTCTGCGTATGAGCCCCAGCAAACATTTTGATGTTGGTGATGCGGCTCTGGCCGCTCAGTTATTTGGCCAGCAGAATAAGCATCTTAAACTGATAGAAAAAAAACTTGGCATCCGCCTTGGCAGCCAGGGAACCGTAATCCATCTTTCCGGTGAGTCCGCCCAAGTTCATGTTGGTTATCGCCTGCTTGAAGAGCTTTGTCTCTTAATGCGGGAAGATATGCCAATTTATCCCACAGATATCGATTATGCAATCCGGATTCTCTCTTCTGATTCAACCACTTCTCTAAAAGATATCTTTTGCGATACGGTTTTTATTTCGACTCGCAATCGGCTGATCGCCCCTAAAAGTCTGGCGCAGAAAGACTATATCGATAATATTCGGGAAAATCATGTGGTCTTTGGCATTGGCCCCGCAGGAACCGGCAAAACTTACCTGGCGATGGCAATGGGGGTTGCGGCCTTGATGCGCAAAGAGGTCAGTCGGATCATGTTGGTGCGCCCGGCGGTTGAAGCAGGTGAAAAACTTGGTTTTCTCCCCGGAGATTTGGCAGAAAAGGTGAACCCCTACCTGCGTCCACTTTATGATGCCCTCTATGATATGCTTGATCTGGACAAGGCTCAAGAGCTATTGGAAACAGGGGTTGTAGAGGTTGCGCCGCTGGCTTTTATGCGTGGTCGAACCCTGAATGATGCTTTTGTTATTTTAGATGAAGCGCAAAATACCACAGCCGAACAGATGAAGATGTTTCTGACTCGCCTGGGATTTGGGAGCAGGGCAGTTATTACTGGTGATGTGACCCAAATCGATCTGCCGCGTGACCGGCAATCTGGATTGTTGCAGGCGATAGAAGTACTGGACAGTGTTGATGGAATTACTTTTACCCACTTTAGTGATGTGGATGTTGTCCGTCATCCAATAGTTCAGGCAATTGTGCGGGCCTATCAGCGGGCTGATCAACAGAATGCAGAATTAAATCGTGCTGTCAGATAATACTGGGTACTACTTGAGGATATATGATTAAAGAAGAAAAAGATAAATCATTGCAGAGTCACACCACAGTTTTTAGTGGTGGGGTTCAAGGTTTGCGTAACCAGAGTCAGCCTCGCTTAGGGGGATGGTTACTCTTATTGGTTGCAGTTTTGTTGACTTTGATCATTGTCCCAAAGGGGGGGTTGATCCCCGATTATTATACTCCGGGAGATATTGCTACTCGGGATATTAAATCACCACGTGATCTGTTGGCGGAAGATGTTCCACTCACCCAGGCAAAACGTGATGAAGCGGCAAATGCAGCTCCGATTATTTATGAGCTGGATACAACTGCCGGAGCCCAGGCAATTGACCGGATTCGTCAGGGACTTGGGTTATTGCTTCTGCATAAGGATGATGTTGAGAGTTTAAAGTCAGAAGAGTTTTTACTGCAATTGGAAGCTGACTTTGGGGTGCCTCTAACGGCTGAGGAGTTTCAGCCATTACTTAATTTAGCTCTTAATCAAAATATTGCCGTTTTAACCGGAGATCTATTGACGCCGATTTTTGGACAACCAATTGTTGCTAATTTACAGGTATTTAACGCTGATCGAGAGCGGGGACTTTTGGTGGTTGAGCGGAGTGGCAGAGAAGAATTAAGGCCACAACTCTATGAACAAACGACTGGTCTGAATGATGCTTTGCTGCAGGCAAAATCCCAGTTAAAATTGATTCCTGGAATAACTCCGATTCAGCAACAGACATTATTAAAGCTGGTGCAACAACAATTGCGCCCAAACTTGGTTTTCAATCAGCAGGAGACTGAGCAGGGACGTCTGGACGCACGAGAACAGATTGCAGCAGTTCTGTTTCAGGTAAAGAAAGGGGAAATGGTAGTTCGAGAAGGGGAGCGGGTGACTGCTGATCAGATTCTCAAGCTGCAGGCAATTCGAGCCTCGGGTCGTGATAATCGAAGTCTCCAAACAGCAGCGGGTCTGCTCATTTGTTCCTTGTTGTTGATCTATGTCGGTTTTTATTTCGCCCAACGTAATATCAGTAAGTTTAACCCCGATTCTCGCGATTTGCTGTTTCTTGCTACTGTGTTTCTTGCTCTATTCATCCTGATAAAAATCTCAATTTTTATTGCAGCGGCGATGGGAAATAGCTTCGGCTACTTTGATTCGTCGGTTTATCTTTACGCAATTCCTTTCGCTTTAGGTGCCATGCTGGTGCGAATTGTCCTCAACTCCGAAACGGCATTTTTGTTTACAGTCTGTTGTGCGGTGTTGGTTGGGATATTGTTTGGTAACAGTCTTTTGATGGCTCTTTATGTTCTGATCGGTAGTTTGGTCGGCGCACACGGGGTGCGCCATTGCCAGCAGCGGACGACTCTTTATCGAGCCGGCGTATGGATCGGGCTGGCAAACATGGCTCTGCTTATTGGTATCCATTTCTTGACGGGGCGCAATTTTGAACTACAGTTGCTCTGGAAGCTGGGTTTTGGTTTCTTTGGCGGGTTGGCCAGCGCAGTTATTGTTAACGGGACTGTTCCGTTGGTGGAATCACTTTTCAAGTATACGACCGATATTAAGTTGCTGGAACTGGCGAATATGAATACGCCGATTTTGCGGCAATTGATGATTGAGGCTCCAGGGACTTACCATCATTCTATTCTGGTCGGCAATCTGGCCGAGGCTGCGGCTGAAGCTATCAATGCTAATCCATTGTTAACCCGTGTCGCTGCCTATTATCACGATATTGGCAAAATTAAAAAGCCCCTCTACTTTATCGAAAATTCGGGTGGACAGCGTAATAAACATGACAAATTGGCACCCTCAATGAGCGCCCTGATTCTTACCTCCCATGTCAAGGATGGAGTAGAATTGGCTCGTGAACATAAATTGGGGGCGGAACTGATTGATATCATTCAGCAACATCAGGGGACAACCCTGATCAAGTTTTTCTATGATCGGGCCAAAAGCCAAACTGAACCAGGAATGCCGCAGGTTGATGAGCGTGACTATCGCTATCATGGGCCGAAGCCTCAGACTCGTGAAGCAGCACTGATTTTACTGGCAGATGCGATAGAGGCTGCCAGTCGAACTTTGACCGACCCGACCCCCGCGCGGATTCAGGGGATGGTGCAGAAACTGATCAACAATATTTTTATTGACGGGCAGTTGAATGAATGTGATTTGACCCTGAAAGATTTGAACTCGATTGCCAAGAGTTTTAACCGAATTTTATCTGGATCCTTTCACCATCGAGTTGAATATCCGGAACCAGTGCATATTGTGCGTGAGAAGGTTGATCATACTGAAAAGACTCCAGTCAAAGAAAAGGCAAGATTTAAAAGTGCGAATCCAGATAGAAAATTGCCAGCGCCGACACAGGATCCTGAAGCGGCCTCTGAGAAAGATAGCCCAGAGGATCTTAAGCGTCTCGGGATATCCTGAGGCGGAGCTGTCGATCCTGATTCTTGATAATGTTGGAATCCAGGAAATAAACCGTGAATATCTGCAACGTGATCGGCCGACAAATGTGATCTCCTTTGCCATGCAGGAAGGCGAGGGGGCTGGTTTGCTGCCGTTGGTTCTGGGTGATGTGGTCATCTCGGCAGAACGGGCTGCAACTGATGCCGCTGAGGCGGGCGTTCCATTTGAGCGCGAGCTCTGGTTTTTGTTGGTCCATGGTGTTCTGCACTTACTTGGCTATGATCATGAACGTGGAACTGTGGAGGAAGCTGAGCGGATGGAGGCCAGAGAAACAGAAATTTTTGACCTCTTGGTGAGCGAATTTCCACTTGAAGACAACAGGTAACTATTTAGCAAAAGTGGGCCTGTCCCCGTATGGGGGCTGTCCCAGGCTTTTGCGGCGCGAACCACCATAGTTCTTCGTGGATCGTAAACTTCCGGGACAGCCCCCGATGGGACTGGGGACAGTCCCAAGTTTACTGCAATCATGCTTAAACTAATGCCATTCGGGACAGTCCCGCGTTTACTAACATTACAAAATAAAAAAGGAGAATAGGGGAGAAGTGGATAACGATAACCCACAGGAGTCCGATGGCTGGCTGAAACGGTTGGCACGCAGGCTGAGCCATCGCCCTCAGGCAAATAGTGAAGAAGAGCTACAGGAATTAATTGATGCCTCTGAACAACAGGGAATCATAGATGAAGGCGAGGGGGATATGCTCCAGTCAATTCTGGAGCTGGATGAAACTATTCTGCGTGAAATTATGATCCCGCGTACCGATATGGTCTGTGTCGATGCCGAAGCTCCTTTTAGCAGTATTCTCAAGATTATCCTCAGCTCAGGACATTCCCGAATCCCGGTCTATAAAAACAATATCGACAATATTATCGGGCTGGTTTACGCAAAAGATCTGCTCCGTTTTTGGGGCCGCCCCATTGATACTATTTCCCTGGCTGAAATCATGCGCCCGCCCTACCTGGTTCCGGAAACAAAACATATCCGGGTTCTCCTTAAAGAATTTCAAGAAACGCGTGTCCATATCGCCATTGTTATTGATGAATACGGTGGGACGTCAGGTCTGGTGACAATCGAAGATTTGATTGAGGAAATAGTTGGGGAAATTCAGGATGAATATGATCTTGAGGAGGAGTGGCTGGTTGAACAACCGGATGGAACTTTGCTGGTTGATGGCCGTTTGAATATTGAAGAATTTGAGGAATATTTTGATATCGAAGTGGCTCGGGAAAAATTCGATACCATCGGAGGTTATGTCGTAGAGCACTATGGTCGGGTCCCGGCTGTCGGTGAACAGATCAGAATTGGGGATTTTGATATGTTGATTGAACAGGGTGACCAACGTGCTATCCGTCAGATAAAAATTACGCCGCTGACCGCGACCCCTAGCCAAAATGGTGAGCATTGATGCCCTTGGCAAGGGCCAATCGAACCCTGCTAGTAGCTGCTGGTTCAGGTCTTTTGCTTGCTGCCGCGTTTCCCCGCCCTGATTTCTACCCTCTTGCCTGGATTGCGTTGGTGCCGCTCTTACTGGTTATGCATCACCGCCCTTTTGCCGCTGGATTGACTGCAGGGACTGTCTTCTTTGCTACGGTTCTGTACTGGTTGAATATTGTTATGACCACCTACGGTGGTCTGAATCTTATCTTTTCACTGCTTGCCTATCTGTTTTTGGTTGTCTATCTTGCCGTTTATTTTGGCCTGGCAACCTGGTTGTCTTGCCGCCTTGCAACTGTCCTTAAACTGCCATACCTGCTGACCTTGCCCCCTCTTTGGGTCGCCCTTGAGTATCTTCGGGGGTGGCTGTTCACCGGATTTCCCTGGGCAATTATCGGTTATTCGCAACAAAATTTTTCTCTGGCAATTCAGAGTGCTGATGTCACCGGGGTTTACGGTGTCAGTTTGATGTTAGTTGCTGTCAATTGTGCAATCGCCGGGATTGTCGCGGCGCCGAAAAGTCGACTTGCATGGTTGGGGGTGGCTGCAACCATCATGATCTCAATCAGCCACTTTGGCTACGGGGCTTGGAGGGAGGCGCAGCCGTTGGAACAACGAGCGGAGCAATTGCGAGTTGCACTGATTCAGGGAAATATTGACCAGGCACAGAAATGGGTTCCCGAAAATCGGCAGTCCAGCATTGACCGCTACCAGGGCTTGTCAATGCAGGCACTACAGAGCCAACCTGACCTGGTTGTCTGGCCAGAGGCGGCAACCCCCTTTTTCCTGCAAGATCAATCCGAGCTTGCAGAGCAGGTCAAGCAACTGCCGAAGCAGTTGAATGCCTCCTTGCTTGTCGGCAGCCCTGCCTATCAGCAACTCTCTTCTGGCGAATATCAGTATTACAACAGTGCTTACCTTTTTTCTGCAACAGGGGAGAATCTAG
>JAOZOH010000350.1 GCA_029933365.1 Desulfuromusa sp.
ACGGGCTGGATTATCCAGCTTGTCTGCACCAGCTTGCTTGGCGCACTCATAATTCTCTCCCCTTGAATTCTTCTTACACCACATATTCAGAAAGACGATATTCTAGGTATTTTACCAGCATTGACAGCAACATGGTGACAGCCAGGTAAATTGCTGCAACCGCAAACCAGATTTCAAAAGATAAAAAAGTTTCAGCAATAATCTGTTGACCCTGCATGGTCAGATCATAAATAGCAATGGTGGAAACCAGCGCGGAATCTTTGACCAGTGAAATCCCTTGGCTGGTCAGGGGGGGAATCATCTGCCGCAGCGCTTGGGGAAGAATAATATGGCGGTAACTTTGACCATTTGACATCCCCAGCGAAGCGGACGCCTCCCATTGTCCCGCTGGTATTGCTAAAATACCGGCACGAATGATTTCTGACGCATAGGCTCCCTCAAACAAACTGAGTGCCATGATTGCGGAAGTAAAACGACCTAGATCCAAAATTGGGGCAAAGACAAAATAGAGAATAAAAATCTGAATAAGCAGTGGGGTATTACGGATAAGTTCCAGATAAACTCGAGAAATTCCCCGTGCCATCGGACTGACTGACAGGCGCATTAACGCTGAAACCAGCCCAATCGTTAGCGAGAGGCAAAGACTGACAAAGGTGATTTCCAACGTCAGCCACAACCCCTGCAACAGCGGACCAAAATGCCAACCCTCAGCTGAAGTGGTAAAAAGATAACGCAGCACCCGGTTCCAATGCCAAGAATAACCGAGATTTTCTGCTCCCTGCATCAGACCTAAATAACAGCCGGCCAAAAATAACAGGAATGCACCTATTTGGAGTAGATTTGTGGGGCGAATTTGCGAAACTATGCGGAATAAAAAAATGATCACCCTCTCCAGGTTACGAACAGGTGAAGCCCGGTTTTTGCTTCATAAAATATTGCTGGTGATACTCTTCCGCCCGCCAGAATGGCCCAGCAGGGGTAATTTCTGTCACGACTGGAACAATATGAGTTCCCTTGGCATCCAAGGCCGCTTTTGATTCTTCCGCTTGTTGCCGCTGTTCGTCATCGTAATAATAAATAGCCGAACGATACTGGGTGCCATGATCCACCCCCTGAAAATTAAAGCTGGTTGGATTATGCTTAACCCAGAAATGTTCAAGTAATTGTTGATAGCTGACAATCGCCGGATCAAAATTGATATCAACTACTTCGGCATGACCAGTCTCACCCGTACAAACCAGTTCATAAGTTGGATTTTCAGTTGTTCCGCCCATGTAGCCAACAGCTGTTTCTGTCACTCCATCCAGGGTTCTAAACGCTTCCTCCGTCCCCCAGAAACACCCACCGGCAAAAGTTGCTCGTGCCATTATTC
>JAOZOH010000053.1 GCA_029933365.1 Desulfuromusa sp.
CATAAATGTTGATATCGAAGGCTTCTGCGTTTGCTGTGGCTTCCATTCTAAGGGTGGCTTTGGTGATAGTGACACCCACAGGGAGCGAACTCAAATCGAACTGCAACAGGGGATGTTGATCACCAAGATCACCTCCGGATCGATCAATCACCAAGCTGGTTGAAGTGCCGTAGTTTGTGTTTGGCTCATCAATATCAACATACGTGTCTTTTGCAACAGTTAAAGAAACCGTTGGCACCGCTTCGAATGCACCGATATCAGGCATCGCATCGCGAGTTATACCACGCTGGTCAGTTGCAGGTGCCCCGGTTGTTGTTCCAGCATCAATAGCCGAGCTACCAACCAGAAGTGCATGTGTCAGGGTGCTACCACCATTGTCCTGCAAAGAGCCGAGAAGTGGATCAATTGGGCTACCACCGCTTCCAATTTGATCGCCATTCACACCGTCAGTTAATCCGCTAGAATCACCATCACCTATCAGATTATTTCCAGAGGAAGTAAAATCACCTGTGACATCATGGGAGTTGTTAGCAGCAATGATCGTATTCGTCAGATCAGCACTTCCTCCCCCTTGAGCATGGACACCGCTGCCAGCAGTAGCTGTGTTATTAGTAATGGTCGTATTTATCAAAGTTATTGGGCGGATAGTAAAGATTCCTCCGCCATTAGCTTCTGCAGAGTTTTCACTGATAGTGACGTTGGTAGCGATAAAGCTGCCGTTGCCAACTTCAATGCCGCCACCCGTATTACCACTCGTTGTATTGTTGCTAACCGTGACTCGTTCCAAGCTTGCAACACCGGTCGTGGAAATACCGCCACCACCCTGGGTAGACGTGTTGTTGTCTATAGTTATGTCAACAAGCGTGAGGGTTCCTTCATTGTCTATTGCACCACCAGCACGTGCCGAGTTACCCGTCAAAAGTGAATCTGAAATCGTCACTTCCGCCGAATTATTAACGAGAAGTGCGCCACCATCGTTTATCGTCGCCCCCCCCTGCAGAGTTACCCCGCTGACAGAAACAACACTGCTACCCAATACGTCGAAAATCCGATCGATACTGTTACCATCGATAATCGAACTATTAAGATCAACACCCGTGATCGTAAGGTTATCAGTAATATCCAGGTCACCCGTTACCGCCAGATTTTCTTCAGTTCCCGGTAATGACAACGTATAAGTTCCGGTACCCAGAATGATCTCGTCTTCACCGGCATCACTATTTGCTGCAATAATAGCCTCACGCAACGAGATAAAACCATCGCTGCCAGGTGTTACAGATAGAGCTGCAAGTGAGCTTGTATCAGCATCTCCATCCAAAATATCAGAGGTAGTTGTTACGGTAATGCTGTCCAGAATACCGGCCCATGTTTGTTGAACTTTAGATCCAAAAACAGACTCTGACTCTATCTGGCCAATATTATATTCCAATTCCCAATCACCACCCAGAGCAGCTTGACCTGTTGCATCATCACTTGCCGCCACATCAGCGCCAGTCAGCAAACTGAGAGAATTAATCAGACTTTGCCCTTCTTCTCCCGAAGCCAGATTACAACCATAAAAAAGGAGATCTGCCTGATCAGTCAGAGCATTCTGCCAGCCTTCGATAGATTCAGCATAGGTATCGAGGGTTGATAAGTTAAGGGGGGAATCTCCCAGCACAACTTCACCGTTGCTACCGTGCGAGATAATATGAACTGCGGAAATATTTTGCTGCGAATTCAGATAATCGCTGATTTGGGTTATGCCATCACGGTTGCTATCGAGCAGCACCGTTTCAAACTGTCGCCCTTCTGCCGCCTGCGCCTGGATATCATCAAGCAGTTGCTGATAATCCTCAACACCTGCATCAATAAAAATAACTTCGCGTTGAATCTGTTCAGCAGTCTCCGCAGTTTGCACACTGTCACTGCTTAACTGGGCAGGTGCCACCAGCAAAACATCCTGATCAGCAGCCTGAATACCACCATCAACTGGCAACAATGCCAGATCGGCACTGAACAGCAGGCGCGGTTCTAGTTTTTCCAATAGAAATGCGGAACGACGTCTTTTCATCTAGTCCTTTGATGTTTCTATCTGGTTATCTACTTGACCCAACTTACATAGGTTTCCTCCCTCCGGCGTGGGGGAGGGTTAGGGTGGGGGGCGAGTTCGCAGGAGAACACCCCCATCCCAGCCTTCCCCCATCAAGGGGGAAGGGGAGATTCTGTCAGTCCAGAGTATTTAGTGGAGCGTAGTAGATAACCAGACACTTCCAATCAATCACGATGTAGACATAAAAATGCGAATCAAAATTATTTCATAATAATTATAAACTATCAATATAAATATTTATGATCCATTCACGAAAAATATCTAATAAATATGTTGCGATCTGGATGAATATTTATTATAGTTCATAAAATATAACTAATCTCAATATTCAAACTACCCGTAAATATGATTGATATGATGCAGAAACCAACTGAAAAAATCTTGAATAAAGTCTGCGGACTCCTTCTGATTGCCCTGTGTATGGGATCTGGAGTCTGGGCTGCGTCACCGATTGGCGACCCGCTATCAAATCTGCAAGTCCCTTATGAAACTTTACTCGCGCTGGCGATTATCAAACCAGAAATAGCAGCAACAGAGAAAAAACCGGCACATACACCTCAGCAGCCGCTTTTGCTCGCTGAACTGATTCGCCAGGTGGTTGCGGACAATCAACAGATCCAGATGCAAAAAACCGACTGGATGATCAGACAAACCGAAGCAGACCGAACCCGCGCAATCTTTGAACCAGAGTTTGTCACTTCACTGGAGCGGGAATCTCATAGTCAGAGAAACAGTGTTGAGGATTCTCTGGGGCAGGGTTTGGCAACGACCTATAGCGAACGTAACTGGAATTTTGATGCAGCAGTACAGGCTCTGGCCCCAACCGGCGGGAAAGTTAAGCTGGGCTACAATTACAATCAATTGTCCAACAGCCTGACCCGTTCACTGACTGATGAGGAAAATGAATACCAGATGTATCTCGGGGTCAACTTGACTCAGCCATTACTGAAAAATGCCGGAACCAAAGCAACCAAGGCGGGAATCATGAGTGCTGATCTGGAATCTTCAGCAGCATTTCAAGAGTATCGTTTAAAAATGATGCAGCGCGTCAGTAAAGTCTCGGTCGATTATTGGGACTATTATCAAGCCTGCAAAAAATTATCTCTCAGAAATGATTCACACCGCATCGCAGAACAGATTCTGGCTGACAATCAAGAACGCCATCGAACCGGGAAAATGGCAGAGACAGAAGTTCTGGAAGCGATAATTGGTGTCCACACGCGAAAATCTCTACTCAGTGAAACAGCCCACGAACAAATGAAGATAGCCAACCGGTTACGCAGCCTGCTTTCGCTGACCAGCTCCAGTTTTGACGCGATCAATAGACCAAAACCAGCTACGAGGCAAAGGCAATTACCGCAGGTGACAACAAAACTGGCCGCAGCTCCGACGACGCTTAAGCGGACTGAATTCAGACAGGTCATTGATAATTCTACGGCGTTAAAATTTAACCTCGGCACAAGCGCAAGTGGTTTGACTGCGTCAATGAAGCAGGATTTGGATCAACTTGCTGCATCTCTGAAAGGAAAACTGAATCTTTCCTTTAAAGTTATTGGTCATACCGATTCCTATATGCTCTCACCTGCAACCGCTAAAATTTATGTGATAACTTTGGTTTAGGCAAAGCCAGGGCTAACAGCACGGCAAAATATCTGGCAACACAACTCAATTTAGCAAAAAATCACTACAAAGTCGGAACGGGTGGACCCTTCGAACCTGTGGCAGACAACGATACCGCTACAGGTCGGGCCAAGAACCGTCGAGTTGAGATATTTATCTCCTATGATCAACCAGTAGCAGTGGCAGAAACTAGCAAATCAAAAGTGATTCCTGTCCCCACGACAAAGAAACCGCTGCAATCACCACAACCTCTGAATCTTGCGATCACCGAGCCAGAAGTGTTTGAACTTCAAAACTTCAGCAGCGAAGAAATAACCGAACAAGCCTTTAAATTACGACCTGAATATCTAGCCGCCAGAAAAAAGTTACAACAGTCTGAAATCAAAATCACCTTTGCTAAAAATCAACGTTGGCCAGAATTGGATTTACTTGCCAGTTACGGTCTGAACGGACTCGATTTTAATACCGGTGATTCCTGGGGACAGATTGAAGATGGTGAATATGCCTCCTGGTCGGCTGGTTTGCAGCTACGCCTGCCCCTGCAGGGAGGAATCGACAGCCGCAGTAAATTGAAAAAATCTGAATTGGAAAAACGTCGTCAATTGATGGTTTTGAAAGATATCGAAATTAAACTGAAAAACCGGATTGATACCGCCATCGACAACGTGGCAAGTACAACGGAACAGTTACAGTACGCTGAGCAGATCATCGATATTCAAAAAAGGTTATTCGATACCGAGTTAATCAAACTAAAGGCGGGTCAAAGCAGTAGCCGACTGGTACTGGAAAAGGAAGATAATTACCGTTCCGCCAGAGAAACCGCTTTGACCAATACTGTGAAACGACAAAGAGCCCTGGTCGAAATGGAACTGGCCAGCGGCACCATCCTGCAAAAGTACGGGGTGGATATTATGGAGACAAAGCTTTGAATAGAGTGAGAATAGATTTTTCCACACTGGGAAGGAAACTTCCTTCATGGGAAATAAGTAAATTTCTGCTGGCCGGAATCGTCCTGATGACTTTGCTCTGCACTCCCCAGCAATCGCCTGCGGAGCAAGTCGGAATCTCAGGTTTCACCGAACCGGCACAAGATTCTGCCTTGGGACTTTCGATCACCGGGCGGGTCACCGCAATCAAGGTTGTCGAAGGGGAAAAGGTCAAACAGGGACAGTTGCTTCTACAGCTGGATCAAGACTTGGAACAGTTGGAAGTAAAACGGCGCAAGTTGCTATGGGAAAGCAAGGTTGAAATTGAATCGGTGAAATTGCAGGTCAAAACACTACAGAATCATTTAAATTCTACCCGTGACCTTTATCAATCAACCGGCTCAATCCCCCGTGAGGAACTTGAAAACAAGGAACTGGAACTTGCTTTTGCGGTCGCCGAACTGAATCGACTGAAAATTGCCGAGCAACGGGAAAAGATTGAATACCATACTGCCAGACAACAATTAGCCAAACGAAATCTCTATGCCCCGTTTGCCGGCCAGGTCACAGAAATCATGATCGGCATTGGCGAAAACTGCGACATCGACACACCACTGCTCCGCTTGGTCGATAACAGCCACGGCTATTTTGTTGCCAATCTGGAACAGGAAATCATTTCAAATTTCTCGCTGGCTCAACAAGTGCGACTCCAGCTCCAGACTGGTACAGAGCCGGTGACTACTGAGGCAACAATTGTTTTTATCAGCCCCCTGGTCGACCCGGCTAGTGGGTTACGAAAAATCAAGGCAGAATTTGACAATCAGGAGCAGACGATTGTCCCCGGAGTTGCAGGGACAATGGTGCTACCAGAGCAATAACAACGCTGTCGTTTAGGATTGCTCGTGCCCGACTTAATTTCTATCAAAGAACTCCACACTTTTTCTGGCCATCCGGCGCAATTCTGGCCGGCTTTTTTGGCTTTTGCCGGTCAGCAAATTCAAGCCAACAACTGCATCCTGTTAATAAAAAAAAGCTCCTGGGAACAACAACTGCAATGGCCTGTAACACGGCAGACCAATAAGAAGGTTCCCCTCTCTGAAACATTGGCCCAACTGGCTGATAGCTGTCTTCAGCTGGGACAGGTGGTTTTACGTGGCAGCACCCCGGCGCAACCCATCCTGATTGGTCTGGCAGTACAGGAACAGACCATGGAGCATCCTCGGGTCATCATTTTTCAGCTCGCCAACTCCACCCCCGAACAGCTTGATAGTCACTTGCGCCAACTGCAACTATTAGCAGATGCACCGGCAATTTACCAACAGGCCAGAACTCAGTGCAACGAACAGCACAAACAGATCGATCTTACACAGACTCTCGAACTGCTATTACTGTTGAATCAACAGGAAAAATTTCTGGCTGCAGCAATGATTGTGGTCAATGAAACTGTCTCCCGCTTTGGCTGTAGCAGAGTCAGTCTCGGCTGGCAGGTTGATGGCTATATTTGCCTCCAGAGTATCAGCCACATGGAACAGTTTGAGCCGAAGATGGAAATTGTCAATCAGCTTGAAGCTGCCATGGAAGAGTCTTTCGATCAGGATGAAGAAATTTTTTACCCGGCTCTGGTTGCCGATGGCCCGGTCAACCGCGATCACGCCAGTTACGCCAAAAAGCAACAAATTGGTCAGTTGCTTTCGCTACCGCTGCGGGTCGCCGATCAGGTTGTTGGGGTGCTGACCTGTGAACGGGATCAAGACCCGTTCATTGAAGCAGAAATCCGCAGTTTAAGAATTCTCTGCGACCAAATTTCATCGCGGCTAGAGGTTCTGAAAGAAGCTGATCGCTGGTTGGGAGCAAAACTGAAAGATAGCTTAAAGGAAACATTTGCGACCCTGCTCGGCCCGGGAAAAACCTTGCCCAAATTGACAGGTTTATTGATCTGTGGGCTGTTGCTGATTTCGCTACTGGTGAAGCTCCCTTACCGTATCGAAGCCCCCTTTATCCTGCGCAGTAAAGACGTCCGCCAGGTGACCGCTCCTTTTCCCGGTTATATTGATCAGGTTCAAGTGGAAGTTGGTCAACAGGTCGCGGAGGGGAGTTCACTATTAACTCTCGATAACAGTGATTTATTGCTCGAGGAAGCTGCGGCGGTAACCAACCGGGTTCGTTACCTGCGTGAAGCAGAAAAAGCACGGGCCAAAAATGCTTTGATTGAAATGAAAATAGCCCAGGCACAGGCCGATCAGGCTCAGGCACAGCTGGAACTGATCCAATATCACTTGAATCGTGCTGAATTGCGTTCACCTATTAGCGGTATTGTTGTTGAAGGTGATTTTACAGAACGGCGCGGCACCCCGGTAGAAAAAGGGGAAGTATTATTTAAGGTAGCTCGGCACGAAAAACTCTATGCTGAAATCAGAGTGACCGAACGGGACATTCGAGAGTTGGCTGTCGGTCAAAGCGGAGAACTGGCTTTTGTCAGCCGTCCGCAACAGAAATATCCACTGCAAATTCAACAGATCGATCCGCTGGCCAGCGCAGAAGAGTCCGGAAATGTTTTTATCGTTCGCAGTGAAATTTTCACCACGGTAGAAGACTGGTGGCGTCCGGGGATGAGTGGCATCGCTAAAACCACCGTTGAAAAACGCCGGCTGCTCTGGATTATCAGCCATCGCACGATTAATTTCTTCCGTCTGCTGGTCTGGTGGTAGGGGCTGAATAAATGACGCATAGCACTGGTAAAACATTCAGTGAATCCTGGCATCGCGTTGCTGATCTGCGGGTCAGTCTGCGCTCCACCGTGACAGTGCGCAAACAACTGTTCCGCGGTAAACATTGGCATGTCCTGCAGGATCCCTTCAACAATCATTTTTTCCGTCTGGAAAAATCGGCCTATGACTTTGTCTCCCGCTTAAACTCTGGAAAGAGTGTTGCTGAAGTCTGGCAGAGTCGGCTGGAGCATAATCCCGAAACGGCTCCGGGGCAAGATGAAGTGATCCGCCTGCTGGCGCAACTTTATCATGCTAACCTGCTATTTTGTGAACTGCCAATCGACAGTCAGAAACTGTTTGAACGTTATCGGCAACGCCAACAAAAAGAGCTTCGCGGCAAACTGTCGAGCCTGATGTTCTTCAGGATTCCGCTGTTTGACCCTGATGCCTGGCTGAACCGACATCCAACTCTGGTACAATGGCTCACCAGCAGGGTAGCCTTTAGCATCTGGCTGATCGTCCTGCTGCTGGCAGGAAAAACTGTTATTGAACAGCTACCACAACTGCTCGGTGAAACAAAAAACCTCCTTGCTATCAATAATCTATTACTCCTGTATGGCGGTCTAGCACTGGTTAAAACATTACATGAGCTGGGGCATACGCTGGTCTGTAAACGCTTTGGTGGTGAAGTCCATACTATCGGCATCATGTTGATCGTATTTGCCCCGCTGCCCTACATGGATGCAACCTCCAGCTGGTCTCTGCGCAAGCGCCGTGAGCGGATCCTGGTGGCCTCGGCTGGGATGATTTTTGAGTTTTTTGCGGCCGCCTGTGCTGCTCTGATTTGGGCCAATACCGGGCCGGGAACAATCCACAGTCTAGCGCTGAATATGTTAATTGTGGCTTCCGTTTCCACTCTGGTGTTCAATGCGAATCCACTGTTACGTTATGATGGCTATTATATTCTTTCCGACCTGCTCGACATTCCCAATCTGCAACCGCGCTCGCTGGAACAGTTAAAATACTTGGCACGCCGTTTTCTGTTCGGCCTCCGGCAAGCAAGCAGTCCGACCGACAATCGCAAGGAATCCTGCTGGCTCACCATTTATGGCATCCTCAGTGGCGCTTACCGAATCATTGTCTACACTGGCATTATTCTCTTTGTCGCTGATCGGTTCCTGTTGCTGGGTCTGTTAATGGCAGTTTTTTGCCTGATGGTCTGGGGCATCGTACCCCTCGGGCGATTTATCGGCTATCTATTCAGCAGCCCTGAATTAGTCAGAGTTCGATCACGTGCAATATTTGGCAGTTTAATCCTGAGCCTGATCGTAGTCTTTTTAATTGGTATCATTCCACTTCCAAACCGCTTCCGTGCCCCCGGCATTATTGAGGCAAAAAATCATCTGCTGGTGACCAGCCAGACAGCGGGACAAGTGAGTCAAATTTTTCAGAAAAATGGAGCAGCCGTGGCAAGTGGGCAACCGCTGCTGCAACTGGTGAACCCGGAGCTGGAGATTGAAATCAAACTGACTCATGCCCAACGGAATGAAATCGTCTATCTACAACAGCAAAGTGCCGCTTTTCAGGGAGATGCAACCCGGATTACTCTGCAACGGCGCCTGCAAGCTCTGGATAGCCGCCTGGCGGAGTTACAACGCCGCCATCAAGCCTTACTTGTAACGGCTGAGGCCGCTGGAATCTGGGTCGCTCCGAACCTTGAACAGCAAGTTGGTAGCTGGCTGGAACGGGGCAAAAAGTTGGGTGATATTGTTGCAAACGACAGTTTTAAATTTATTGCTGTGGTAGGGCAAGAAGATGCCGCCAATCTGTTTTCTGCCCAAACCAGAGAACAGGTTGCAGTCCGTTTAAACGGCCTTGAAAATATCGAACTACAAATTGTCAATTATCAGGTGATCCCTTTTGAGCAGGAGCAACTTCCCTCCGCAACTCTGGGCTGGAAGGGGGGCGGTAAAATCCCAGTGAAAGGCAAAGATGCTCAGGGTCTTGAGACAATTGAACCATTCTTCCGTATCTCTGCTGATCTAGAGCAACCTGAAAACCTTTCTTTGCGACACGGACAATCGGGGCAGATCCGCTTCTCTCTGGCGTCCCAGCCCTTACTCCCCCAGATCTATCGCAAGCTGAGACAATTTATCCAAAAACGGTACCAGACATGATTTTGCCGCAACATGACTATCAGGCGACAAAAATAGCATCCCCAGCCCCATTGCACCGTGGGCTTGATCGGGTGGTCAATCAACTGTTGGGTAAAATTAAACAGCGCCCTGCCCTGATAAAACAGTGGCAACAGCAAGCGGAAAAGATTGTTCAGCAGTCGCTCCAGTTGCGCGAACTGAACAATGAACAGCTAAAAAAACGCTTACGACAGATCAAGGCTGTTTGTCGCAGAAAAAGTAGCGACGTTCAGGGGGAGACTATTTTTGAGGCCTTCAGTCTGATTGCCGAGGCCAGTGAGCGTTCACTGGGCATCCGTCCCTATGCGGTACAGATTCTCGCAGCAATTGCCCTGCAGCACGGTTATCTTACCGAAATGGCAACGGGCGAAGGAAAGACCCTGACTGCAGCCTTTCCAGCCATCCTCACTGCCTGGTCGGCACACCCCTGCCATATAGTCACAGCCAACGATTATCTGGCAAAGCGGGATGCTGAAGAACTCTCCTCCCTGTACGCTTTTTGTTCCGTATCGACAGGTTGGATTGATGGAGAGATGGATTCCACGGCACGGCGTCACAATTATACAAAAGAAATTGTCTACACCACGGGAAAAGAGCTGCTGGCTGATTTTTTGCGCGATCGTCTGGCGGCTCACGGCAATTGGAACGCTGCCCGCTGGCAACTCCAGCGACAACTGGGAACAGCGGGAACATCCGGAAATGCACCAGTCATGCGGGGAATCAACACCGCCATTATTGATGAGGCAGACAGCGTTCTGATTGATGAAGCGGTCACTCCACTGATCATCTCACAACCGCAGCCCAATCAAGCCCTGAATGATGCCTGCCTACAAGCGCACAAAATAGCTGATCAACTCAGCGCAAAAGAGGATTATCAGGTTGATCAGCACTATCGGGAGATCACCCTGACTTCACGTGGCACAGCCAAAATTGCAGCTTTGGATACAGATTTTAAGGGCTGGTTCGCAGCCGAAGAACGCCGCGAAGAGCTGCTCTTAACCGCCCTGAATGCCAAAGAATTTTATCAGCAAGGACAACAATATCTGATCGATAGCGATAAAGTTGTGATTATTGACGAGTTTACCGGTCGAATGATGCCTGACAGGAGCTGGCGACAGGGGCTGCACCAGGCGATTGAAGCACGCGAGAACCTACCACTGACTGAGCCAAATGAAACCCTGGCACAACTCAGTTTTCAGAATTTTTTTCGCTTATTCAACAGACTTTCCGGGCTCACGGGAACAGCTCGAGAGACAGCAGCAGAATTCTGGGACATCTACCATTTACCGGTTCTCCCCATCCCGACCAATAAACCGTGCCAGAGAAAAACGTTACCCGCATGGGTGTTCCCTGATCAGCAAAGCAAATGGCAGGCACTCTGTACCGAAGTGGCAGAATGTCATAAAAACGGGCAACCAGTGCTGGTCGGTACCCGCAGTGTTGCCAATAGTGAAAAACTGGCAGGAATGCTCGCTGCAATACAGATCCCTTATCAGCTGCTAAATGCACTTAAACATCGCGAGGAAGCCAAAATTATTGCAACTGCTGGGGAAGCGGGACAGGTAACCATTGCCACCAACATGGCTGGCCGCGGTGCCGACATTAAACTGGGGGCAGGAGTTGTCAAACTAGGGGGTCTGCACGTAATTCTTGCTGAACAACATGAGTCAAAACGGATTGATCGGCAACTGCAAGGACGGTGTGCCCGGCAGGGGGATCCAGGCTCGGTACGAACCTACACCAGCCTTGACGATGCAGTGTTGCAGAACAACCTACCCCAACCGATCTTAAAAATAGTTGACCGCTGGGTCACCCGACCAATGGAAATAAAACTTGCCACGGCAGCCTGTTTTGCCCATGCGCAAAAGATTGCGCAACAAAAGACCTTCCAGCAACGTAAAGCTGTCCTGGAAAGTGATGAATGGCTGAGTCAGGCGCTTTCTTTTGCAGCTTCTGGTGTCGCTTTTCAATAATTGGATCAGCTCAGATAACAAGATTTTAGTTAATGCCTCTTCCCCCTTGATGCACCCAAAGCGCGGGCATAAGGGAGAAGATAGGGATGGGGGTGGATTATTGCTAGTTTAAAGGTATAGAAATTTTCACCTCGCCACCATCCACTTTTTCAAGCAGATCTTCATTCTCCGGGCCGAACAAGACCCCTCCACTAACCTTGATTTTTCGCTGTTGGGCCGTTTCTTTTGCTATCTGCTTTGGCGGATCAGACGCGAGGTTCTGATCGCTATCCAGTTTTTTAAGAAAGCCATCAGACAGGTTCAAATCAACATTGGGGGGAGGTTCTTCCAGTTTTAAATCTTGTTGCACTACAGTTTCCTCGACAACCTTCTTTTGTTTAGATGAGACAGGTTGCTCAAGGGGTTCCTCTGGTAGTTTCGGAGCGGCAGAAACAGCTGTCTTTTCCTGAACATCCGGCGAAACAACAGCCTTTTCCTGAACATCCGGTGAAGCAACTGGCTTTTCCTCATCTGCCTGACAGGCCGACAAAAGCAGGCTGATGGCAATGGTAATAAGAAGTTGGAGATACTTGTTCATTAATTATAAAACCCTTGCAAGCATAGACAGATACAATTTTCTTTTGCCTCAGTATCCTTGTGCGCCCCACCAAAATAGCCTACCGCTCCCAAGGTGGCACCATCCCCAACTTGGCAATTTTATCGCTAAACTCCATGGCTTCACGTGACAGCACCAGTTTTTCATCTTTCATCCTGGTCCATTTTTTCTCACGACACCAATCATCAGCAGCCTGATCTTTTCCTGCTGCCACCAGCGCCAATAACTCTTGATCCTGCTGCGACAGAGTCATTCTGCCAAACCGGTAGTCTTTGAACGCTTCCCATGCCTGCGGTACCCAGCGGCTGACAATCTGCTCGCCGATGGTTTCGGCATAGTTGCGGATTTCGAGCTGGGCGTGAGAATCCATCCGCAGGGAGAGAAAATGGAGTAGATTATGTAGATCCATCTGCCAGAAAGCTTCAGTGTAGGTACTCAAGGGTAAATCTTTACGCGCCTGTTCCCGAGCAACACCCAACTCCAATCGATCATTATAGAGCTGCTTTGACAATTGATGGAGATTCTTCTCAGCGGCTGAAAGTTCACCGCCTACAGTCTGATTAAAATAACCGGCGCTCCCCTGCTTGTTATCATCCGCCTGCTGCCGCCACTGATCGGGCTGAGTCATCTGCGCACCATCAATAGCGATGGAATAGCGGGTACTGTATTCGTTGACACTGGCAGTACGATGGCGAATCCATTGCCGCCAAGCATCCATCGGCACCCGAAGATGAAGTTTCAGAGTACACATCTCAAATGGTGTGGTGTGATAGTTACGCAGCAGATAACGGATCAGAGCACGATCTTCGGATACTTTTTTGGTGCCATCTCCATATGAAACCCGTGCCGCTTGGACAATTGAACTGTCCGTCCCCATATAGTCGACGACACGGACAAAACCGTCATCAAGAACGGGGAAAGTTTTGCCGAGAATGGCATCAAGTTCAGGGCTTGTGGGGCGGATTAATTGATTTGTCACGTTATTTGTCCTTTATCGGTGTGAAGATGTTGCCAACAGAGCACCAAAGCCAACAAATATCGAGCCACTGATCCGACCGAATATTTTCATCCGGTGCGGCTGCATCAGCCAGAATTTTGCCTTGTGGGCCAGCAGAGCATAAAACATAAGGAAAGCAAAAGAGAAAAACATCAAGGTGGCAATCAGAATAGAAAATTGCGGCAGCAACGGCATTTCGACATGCAGAAACTGTGGCAGCAATGCGGTCAAAAAAACAATTGCTTTCGGATTACTCATAGCAATGCCGAGAGCCTGAATAAATATCTTTTTTGCCGATTTTTCTGCGGGATTAAAGCGACCCTGCACTTTATTCAGATCGATCCCTTTCTGAAAAAACAGTTTCAAGCCCAGATAAACAAGATATGCGGCACCGGCATATTTGACCAGATTAAAAACAAACTCAGAAGTATTCAGTAACGCTCCCAACCCCGTCACCGCAATAACACCCATGCTGAACAATCCAACGATATTGCCCAGGGCAGCAAATATTGATTTTTTCCAGCCATGTAACGTTGTGTTGGTCATAATGAACAAAACAGCGGGGCCCGGTGTTGATACTGCCGCGAAGACCAGCACTAAATAGATCAGCCAGGATTGAAGTGTCATTTACAATTTCCTTTTGGATTTTTTAGAAGCAGTGAAAATAACATACTCAAGACAATCAAGGAAATAGCTGATTGGCACGGATCATCTCCCCCATGGAGAGGGAACAAATCAGAACACAAAAAAGGCAACCAACTGGCTGCCCTTAAATTTCACCGGAGACAGAATTAAATTCTGTCCCCTTTTTATTTAGTCTTACTTTGTTCCAGAAGCTTGAGCTCGTTTCTCTGCAAGCCCTTGAGTAGCAGCCTTGGTCATACCAAACAGAACCAGAACGGCAGGAATCAGTTGCGCAACAACCAACAAGCCACAGAACCCAACCAGCAACAAAACAAGGATGCCGCTGCTATAAGTCTGAGTAGTATCAACTGCAAATGCGGGGGTGACCAGCATCATGGTAATTGCGATAGTCGACAAAACGGATTTTATTGGGAACATAGATTTCACCTTTTGTTTTGTAGTCACTTGAGTATTGGTATTTTCATTATATTTTTTGAATGCATAACTGACTGCCTGGTAAATTTCTGCGTGATTGTCTTCACCGGCAGTTTTTAATGCGTGATAGAAGATGCCTTCTTTGCGAATCCGTCGTTCCAGCTCTATCGGCATTTCGTCCGAAACCAGAATG
This sequence comes from Desulfuromusa sp., assembly GCA_029933365.1. Next base: position 14,359 of record JAOZOH010000053.1, read on the forward strand.
ATCGAAATATTGCGGTTACATTTTTTCAACAATGGAATCAGTTTGACAACATTCTGCTCATCATAGTGACCGTCAATCACAACAACCTGAATCTCTTTATTGATGATTCCCTCAAGGGCATTAGCAACCGAATCAGCCTTGGTAATCTGATACTCATCTTTGTCAAAAAGACTTGCCAACTGCTCGCGTGCTTCCTGATTTTTATTTGCTATTAATAGACCATTCATGATCTTCACCTTTCCTTTAGGTTCCAACTGAAAATTAGTTAGAAGTCTCAACTTTTTTGCTGTCCTTGCTGACCAGACCTTTAACCATACCGACAAACAGGATGACTGCAGGAACCAGTTGGAATACAACGATCAGAGCGAAGAAGCCAATGAATAAGGAGAGAAGCAAGCTACCTCCACCAGCGCCGCTATCAGCAGCATAAGCAGAAGAAGAAAAAGTGATCAGGGCGATTAAAGTATTGCGTAATGTGTTTTTCATGATGTCCTCCATCTATTTGTTTAATTTAGTTTTTGTTTTGTCTCTTGCCTCCTATATAAAGCAGTGTCCGTGCCAAGTTTGAACAATATCTTCATAAAAACCTTAACTTACTGTTTTTATTGATTAATAAAAGTTTTTAGCATCGATAATCGTTCCACCAGCAAAATATTTTGTATAAAAAAGAAATACACTCAGGAGTGAGGCAACTCAGAGCCAGAGCATGAATGAATTGATAACATACTGGTATTATTAAAGATTATTTGAATAATAGGGTGTATATAAAAATATTGCGGCGGATATTTTATTTATCAAATAACCAATGTCCTGAAATATATTTTCTATACTTCCACAAATAGACAGGATCACAACTTTTCCGTTGGAAATTCTATGCTGCACTTACAATTTGAAATTAACCGGACTCTGGATCTTATCGCTGCAATGGTTGACGTGCGCGGATCACTGAATCAGCACAGTAAATAAAAACACCTGTCCAGATTAATCCAAATGTGATGGCGCTGTGCCAATCAAACGATTCCCGGTAGACAAATACACCCAGAGTAAAAGCGATGGTTGGGGCTAGGTATTGCAAAATTCCGACCGTCGATAGCTTCAGTTTTCTCGCTGCAGCAGCAAACCAGAGCAATGGTAAACTGGTAGCAACGCCAGCACCAATCAGCCAGAGGGTAATATTAGTCTGATTAAGGAAAAGACTTTCGAAAAAAACCTGCCGATAAAAAATATACCCCGCAGCCGGGATAACCAACACGCTTGTTTCAACCAGAAGACCGGGAATTGGGGCAACCTGGATCTTTTTACGTGCGTATCCGTAAAAAGCAAAAGTGAAAGCCAATGTCAGAGCAAAAAGAGGCAGCTCACCATAGGCAGTCAATGAATAGGTAACGCCAGCCAAAGCGCAGAGAATTGCACCTAACTGCAGGCGGTTGAATCTCTCACCCAGCAACAAATAACCGATCAGAACATTGACCATCGGATTAATATAATAGCCCAGACTAGTTTCCACGACGTGCGCAGAATTGACCGCCCAAATGTAGATAAACCAATTGAAACCGATCAGCAACCCGCTGCAGAATAATTTTTTAAGGTTTGCAGAATCCCGAGCAATTTTTGCAACTTCCTCCCACCTCTTCTGGTAACTGACAATCAAACAAAGAAACACGCAAGACCAGATGATCCGATGACAGAGAATCTCAAAAGGGGCGACAGCCTGTAACTGTTTCCAGTAAGCAGGCAAAAAACCCCAAGAAACAAAAGCGGCAAGGCCGAATAAAACGCCTGATAGTTGCTGATTCATGGGTGCTCGCAAAAGAGATGAACAGGACAGAAGAAATTTGCCAATAAACATACCATATTGTGTCGAAAATTGATGACAAACCAACACTGCGCAAAGCCAGACTAAATAGTCTTAAGTTGGGGGAAATTTCAGCAGGTACCAATAAATTTAATATCAGGTATACTCTGGGCACTACCTGCACCACTAAATGATTAAGTTCGGAGGAGGTAAAAAATGAAATCAATTCTAGCTATTGTCGTAGTTTTCCTGCTCGCCTGTACCAGCGCAACATCATTTGCCTACGTTGTTAATCACAATTCTACCGATATCACCCAGATACCAGAATCCGCCATCAATACTGCCAGAACCAACCTCCACATCGCCTACGGTCACACCTCCCACGGAAGTCAATTAACCACAGGGATGACCGGGTTGGTTGCTTTTGCCAATGGTGGCGGACTGGGGTTGTCTTTGCCTGATGATATTTTTGCTTACAATAATGGCGGATCGAGTGGTGCGCTGGATCTTCATGATTATGCCATGGGTGGAGATTGTGGCTACTATCCGCAGTGGGTCAATAACACCCGCGACTATCTGACATCTCATACGGATACCAACGTGATTATCTGGTCATGGTGTGGTCAGGTCAGCGGGATGTCTGAACAAACCATGATCGACAACTATCTGGCCCCAATGACACAACTGGAACTTGATTATCCAAATGTTACTTTTGTTTATATGACAGGTCACACTGATGGCAGCGGCGAATCGGGAAATCTACATATCCGCAACCAGCAGATCAGGGATTACTGCATTGCTAACAATAAAGTCCTTTACGATTTTTATGATATTGAGACCTATGATCCGGACAATAATTATTATGGTGATAAACTGGTTAACGATGCCTGTGATTATGATTCTGATGGCAATAGTTCCCGTGATGCCAACTGGGCAACTGCATGGCAAAACTCCCACACAGAAGATGTTGATTGGTATGATTGCAGCTCTGCGCATAGCCAACCCCTGAACGCAAACCGGAAAGCCTACGCTGCCTGGTGGTTATGGGCCAGAATTGCAGGATGGAGTGGCGGTGGCGGCACAGACACCGAGGGCCCAACCGTGCCTCAGAACCTGGTTGCTACGGTCATCACGTCAACTCGAATTGATCTTTCCTGGGATGCCTCTTCAGATAATATAGCCGTGACAGGCTATAAAATTTTCAGGGATGGTACTGAAATTGCGAATTCAACCGACAATACTTACATTGACAACGGTCTGACAGCCTCAACAACTTATACCTACAGAGTCTCTGCTTATGATGCCGCAGGAAATGAAAGTCCGCAGTCTGATAGCGCCAGCAACCGATGGATACCAGAGCTGATTTCTCCAGCTAATGGAGTTACTGATATTCCGACAACCCCTGCCGTTCGCTTTCAATGGGTTGATGACGCAGCTCGGATGAATGTGACCTACACCCTTTATTACAGCACAGACTCAAATTTTGGAGCCCTGGCCCTCCCCTTTGGGAGCGGAACACAATCCCCATGGAATGGAACCGTTCCGGTTACAGCGACACTGTTCGCACTCTCCTTTCTGCTGCTGTGGGCGGCACCAAAAACTGGTATTCGCTATAGATATGCATTCTTAACCCTCGGGACAGCACTTGTCCTGACAGCTTGTGGGGGCGGGGGCAGTTCTTCAACTGGTGGGGGGTCATCCAGTGCCGCTGTCTATTCCGTTGACAAAGGGACCAGTGATTATCATGAGACCTCGGGTCTGGATGCTGGGACGACATATTACTGGAGAGTTGTCGCAACGGATACCACTGATTCGTCAGTAACTTACACCAGTGATACACACCATTTTACGACCGCCAACTGATAGATGGATAATTCTTGATTATCAGGCGAGACTGATCTTATCAATTTTCTTCATCAGCCGGTCAGCTGCTTGAGGATTTCTAGGGAGCCGTCGAAACATATTTAGGAGAAGGTCATGCCTGAAAACGTTATTAAAATTGGCATCATGCCCAGAGAAGACTATAAGCAAAGAACCATTGCGATTGCCAAAGGGGCATATACTCCAAAAGGTAATGAACCAAAAGTCTGGTTTGAGTCACTTCAATCTATGGCTCAAGTGCTCAACAGTGAAAACCAGCGTTTACTCCAGCTGATCATAGATGAACATCCACAGTCCCTTAAGGAACTTGAGCAGCTAACGGGAAGATCATCCAGCAACCTTTCCAGAACCCTGAAAACTATGGCTCGTTACGGGATTGTAGAGCTAAAAAAGAATAACCGCCGCATTGTTCCCAGAGTTAAAGCATCAGATTTCCAAGTTGAGTTTGGAATTAAACGACAGCAGACCCACTAAATGAGGCGTAAAAACTACGGGAGCTTAAAACGCAAAAAGGGCAGCCAATCGGCTGCCCTTTTTGCGTTTGATTTCTATTCAGTTATCTTAGTTCTTAGCGGTAGCAGCTTTACGACCACTTTGCTTGACAGCTTCTTTTGTCATACCGAAGAGGGTCAATACAGCAGGAACCAGTTGGGCAACAATTAACAGAGCGCAGAAGC
>JAOZOH010000351.1 GCA_029933365.1 Desulfuromusa sp.
CGGTTGAAGAGTTACATCGGTTGGGGGTGAAGACAATGATCCTGACCGGTGATAACCCCCATACTGCCAATGCCATTGCACAACAGGTTGGTATTGATGAAGCCTATGGTAACCAGTTGCCGGAAGATAAGCTGAGTACCATTGAGTCGCTTCTCAATCAGAATCATACCGTCGGGATGGTGGGTGATGGGATCAATGATGCTCCGGCTCTGGCCCGTGCCGATATTGGTTTTGCGATGGGTGCTGCCGGAACAGATACCGCGATCGAAACGGCTGACGTTGCACTGATGGATGATGACCTGCGTAAGCTCCCGACCTTTATTCGTCTATCACGAGCGACCTCAGCGATCCTGACTCAGAACATCACATTTGCCCTCGGTGTCAAAGCAATTTTCATTGCCCTGACCTTTGCCGGGGATGTGACGATGTGGATGGCGGTTTTCGCGGATATGGGGACCAGCTTGCTGGTGGTATTTAATGGACTACGGTTGTTGCGTAAGTAATGAACTCTGTATGGCGAAGTGACAATGGTCATAAACTGATCGGCATAATATGTCGTTGACAAGATCCTTGGAGCGAGTCCATCCTGAGGCTGTTACTGCTTCTACGTTGCCGTTTTTTATAATCTCCTTTTTCTCAAGGATAGTTAGATAGTATGCACACCGATAGTCAGTCCAAAAAAGTTTTTTCTCTTCCCGCACTGGGATTTATCCTTGCATGTGTATTGCTGGCGTCAGCGTTGGCTTTTGTGACCTGGCAGAATTTTAACCGGGAAGAAAATCTGATGGAGACTTTTCTCCTGACCGAGGGACAAACCCTGATTCGGGCTTTTGAAGCCGGGGCGAGAACCTCAATGATGATGGGTTCCCGCTCGGGGAATTTAGCGGTTCTGGCAGAAGAGACGGCGCGTGAAAAAAGCATTGCCTATGTGGTTATTTTTGATGAGACTGGTGCGCAGGTTACAGCGGCAGGTGATTATAGAAAAGATGCTGATTTTCCACCTATTCCGGTTGTTTTAGCACAGCAGAAAGCGCTGACCCGGGCAACAGAAGATCGTCATGGTAAGGCGGTTTTTGAAGTTGCAAAACGATTCTCACCATTGAATATCATGCCGGCGCATATGATGAAGATGATGAAGCGCATGCATCCGATCGGGGATGATCACTCCAGTCAGCCTCAGCAGATTATTTATCTCGGATTTTACACCGATTCCTTTGTTGCAGCCCGCCACGAAGATATCAAACAGAGTCTGATTTTGCTGGCGATTCTGTTTCTGCTGGGGTCGGGTGGCCTTTACGCGCTGTTCCTGATCCAGAAATCTCAAGCGACCAAAGTGGCACTGGAAAATATGGAGCTGTACA
>JAOZOH010000054.1 GCA_029933365.1 Desulfuromusa sp.
GCCTCGGCGGCACAGTTCTGATCGGCATGCTGCTTTATTGGCTGACTGAGATGATTATCTGACGATTAGAGTCCCTCTTCCAACGGTATTGGATTTTGCTGCCTACTCCGGTAACTCTGGGTATATTTTGGCAAAGTTAGCCAATCGGATAAGACTTTATGCCGTTTGAGGGAACCTATGATGCCGTGTTGCTACCTTTTGTAGCTGCTGGAGCTTTTTATGACCTTATCCTCTCTCTTCACCATACTTATATGGCTACTATTGTTTGCAGGGGCAGCTTATGGACAAGATCCCCCCGATTCCAACACTCATATGGCGGATGGATCTGAACGGGAAACCTGGCGTTTTGAAATCGATAATGATGTGTTATTCGACAAAGATAACCAGATTTCCAGTGGCTGGTCGGTGCAGAAACACTCGGCAGTAGCCAAAAGCTGGGAGGAACTGAAGGGACTTCCAAAATTTATCCGCCAGTGGGGTGCGGCTCTGCCGACCCTGACGGATGAAGGGTTGCGCTATCGAGCAGGAATCGCAGTTGGTCAGATTATTCAGACCCCTGCTGATAGTTCGCGCCGGGATCTCAACAAGGATGACGTGCCATACGCTGGAGCACTGACCGCGCAGACTAGCTGGTACGCCTTTAACGATGATGACTTCCGCGGATTCGAGATTGTTTTTGGTGTGGTGGGTCCCTACTCACTGGCGAAGCAAGCGCAGAAGTTTGTGCATCAGGTCACTGGCAACTCAGACCCCCAGGGCTGGGATAATCAGTTAAAAACCGAACCGCTACTCAACTTCAATTATATGCGCAAACAAAAGGTCTGGCGCCACGGCAACCCCGGCGGGTGGGCCGCCGATGCCAGCGTGGATGGTCATGCGGGGTTAGGCAACATGTTTACTCAGGCCAGTGTCGCCCTGGAATGTCGCTGGGGGTACAATATGCCCCGGGGTTTCGCCTCCGTGCCCGATCCCATCGGTTTGAGTATGCATTACATAGCCGCACTGACACCGGCAAATCATCAGGCTGGATCGTTCTACGCCACTCTGCTGCTATCTGGCAGTGCCGTTGCCCACAATATCTTTCTGGATGGAAACACTTTTCGCGACAGCCACAGTGTCGATAAAGAACCACTGGTTGGTCTGGCGGTCGCCGGGCTCCACTATGAGAGAAAAAACTGGGGAATTCATTTCAACGTAGTGGCATCTACTGACGATGTGGATACGGACGACGCCCCGGATGCCGAGAGGTCGGGAGCGGCTGGGAGCTATCACGATCGAGTGGAGATTTTAATCCACCATGAAGCACTTTTTACCGCACACCCTCATTTGCAATGGCGGCGGTATTGACGACAATTGCTGCCATAACACTATGGGTACTGGCAGGTAGAAATTCGGCGCAACTACATTGGAGGCGATGATGGTGACAAAAGATCAACTACAGCAAAAGATTAGCCTCTTAGATGGAAAGGATTATGGAGCATTACAAGGATTGATCGGCTCCTATAATTTTGATCAGTTCAGATTGATTATTGAGCAGATTCCTAAAGACCCTTATGCCCCACCCCATACTGGAATTTACCGGATTCAATTTCCTCTGGATGAAACGGTCATTGAAGCGGGCATGATTGATTCAAGGATCGGGGAGATTGCCTGTCGGGATTTTTATGCCCGCCAATTTTTCGACAATAGTGCGAGGATCTCGGGCAAAAGGCGGGGACCCGGTTTCAGCGGTATCATCACTATAAATGAACCGGGGCAAACAATATTGGAACGCAGCTCAGTTATCATCAATGAAAATAGTTTGGAAATCCGCTGCTTTGTTGGTCTCCCGGCATCCAAGAGAAATATCAAAGCTAAACTGGCTGTTAAAATGTTATTTGAAGAGCTACCAGAAATTGTCAGTTTATCACTACACCGGAATCATACGAATACAGATCGGCTGTTGTCTCACATACATACTTCAGTAGATGCAGAGTTTTTGCGGCAGAAACTGCCTGAGATGGATCTGGTAGCTTTTATAGTGGATGGGGCTATTTTGCCCAGGGAAAGTGGTAGCAGTGATTGCGCCATGAACAGAGATTCGGTCATAGCGTTTAAATCCCCTGAAAACCTGAAAACTGAAATTGATCTACCTTATGCCGGAAAAATAACCGGCATGGGAATCCTGCAAGGGATCACCCTGCTTACGGGTGGTGGTTATCATGGTAAATCAACCCTCCTTCAGGCAATCGAGATGGGTGTATATAACCATATTGCAGGAGACGGCAGAGAGCAGTGTGTCTCGCTGGTAGAGACTGTGAAGGTCCGAGCCTATAGTGGCAGGCATGTGGTTAAGACTGATATTTCCCCTTTTATCAGAAATCTCCCTTTTCGCAAAGATACCAGCTCTTTTACCACTGAAAATGCCAGTGGCAGCACTTCCCAGGCGGCAAATATTATCGAGGCCATTGAGGTGGGGGCAAAGGTGATTCTCATGGATGAGGATACCTGCGCCACTAATTTTATGATCCGTGATATGTATATGCAGAAGTTGGTAAGAAAATCGGATGAACCGATTACTTCATATATCGATAAAGTCCGTCAGCTTTACCAGGAAGAAAAGATATCGACAATTCTCGCACTGGGTGGAGTAGGGGATTATTTTGAAGTAGCGGATCATGTCATCCAGATGATCAAATATCGTCCGCAAGATGTTTCTGTTCAGGCAAAGGAGATCATCCATAAATATCCACCAAAAAGAATAAAAGAGGATGTTGGATATCCCATTCATCCCAAAGCACGCATCCCGGTTGCTGAAAGTATTGACCCGATGAGTGAGTTCAGAAAGTGGCGTCTCTATACAACAGAGATGAATACCCTCCACTTTGGCCAAAACAAAATCGACCTGACCGACCTTGAACAGTTGGTTGAGTTATCACAGACAAAAGCGATTGGTTTTTCTATGCTTTATGCCCGGAAGTATATGAATGGAGAAAGAACTTTAAAACAGGTCATTGATTTGGTCATGGCCGATCTTGAGGAAAACGGACTCGATATTCTCAGTGAAAAGATTTCCGGGTATTTTGCTCAGTTCCGCTCTTTTGAACTGGCATTTACCTTGAATCGAATGCGTTCTTTTGACGTTAAGCAAATATAGGGGTTTGATTTAATTGCCTGTCACTCAGCCAGACAAAACTAAAAGCGCCATCTCCCAGTCGAGGTGGCACTTTTCTTTATCCAGCTCCTTTGCCCCTTTCCCCAAATGCTATTTTACGCTATAAATCATCTATCAATTTGATTTTACATAAGTTTTTAATTTCAGGATTAAGCAATGAGTTACGTCTATCTAAATGGTGACTTCGTTAAAAGTGACACGGCCAAAATCTCTGTTTTTGACCAGGGTTTTTTGTATGGTGATGGTATTTTCGAAAGCTTTCGCTCTATTGGCAAGCGACTCTACCAATTTTCGCAGCACTATCAACGCTTGAAACAATCGGCCGAAGCGCTCTCCTATCCTATTACTTTCACCCAAAAACAGCTGGAAACCATCCTCCTGGAATTACGTGAACGCAATGGGTTTAACAATGCCTATTACCGGATCACGATAACCCGAGGGGAGGGACAAATCGGGTTCCAGCGCGATATGGATAACAACCTGACTTGTCTGGTAATTGGTCGGGAGTTTCAGGGGCTCGAGGAGAGCTATTACCGGGAAGGGATTGAGCTTCAAGTGGCGCAGACGCGCAGAAATGCCCCGGAAGCGATCAACCCGAAAATCAAATCGATCAGCAACCTGAACAGTCTGCTTGGAAAACTTGAAGCGAGGGCCTCAGGAGCGTTTGAGGTCATCATGCTGAACAATAAGGAGCATATCTGCGAAGGGGCGGCCTCAAATATCTTCTGGACTCGAGGACAATGGGTCTTTACCCCCGCTGCTTCGACCGGACTTCTGGAAGGGGTCACCCGTTCAACTATCATCCGTTTGTGTGAAAAAAAACTGAACTTGCGGGTTATCACTGGCGAATTTAAACTACAGGATTTACAATTTTCAGATGAGGTCTTTATTACTTCCACATCTCTGGAAGTCATTCCTGTGGTTAAGGTAGACGGCTTTACCATCAACCAGGGGCAAGTTGGATCTATTGCCCAACATCTGCGACTGGAACTTCATCGGGACATGGGTCAGCAGTCCTGAGGATCGAACATTGAGTTGCCATATCTCGCAAAAATGAATCAGATGGCGTCGCCATCATATCTGGGAGCAATATTTCACCCATGCCTGAATTTATAGTTACTGAAGAAGAAGTTGATCTACCGATTGAACAATTATTGCAGCAACGCATTCCTGCTGCACCAGAATCCTATCTGCGCCAGTTAGTGAAAAAGGGGAAAGTTAAGATTTCTATGAAGGCGGTCAAGGAGGGAGACTGTGTTGCAGTGAATGATCACATTTTGCTCCCTGACAGTAGTCGACTTCTGGATCTATTAGCAAACCGCCAGACGTCACAACCACAACTGGATATCCTCTATGAAACCCGGGAAATCCTCATCGTCAATAAGCCTGCACGTTTGGCGATTCACAATGGCAAGGGACACGAACGGGATAACCTGACGGATCGGATTGGAGCATTTCTCGCCGCAAGAGGAGATCGCTTCCAATTTGCCCCGATTCACCGCCTCGATCTGGAAACCTCTGGACCTGTGTTGTTCGGTAAAGGTAAAAAGAGTTGTTCCATGCTGGGACAATTATTTATGCAGGGAGAGGTGACGAAAAACTACCTGGCTTTGGTAGCTGGAAAGGTCGTGGGACGGGGAACATTACTCTCCGATATTCCCGCCAAGGGAAAGTTGAAAACTGCCGAAACCAGCTACCAGACCCTGGTCAGCAATGATACTGCTTCATTATTAGAAATCCAGCTATTGACCGGCAGGCAACATCAAATTCGCCGCCAGCTCGCCGATGCAGGGCACCCTCTGTTTGGTGACCACCGCTATCATGGACCCTGTTCCGGAAAACTATCCAGGCTGTTTCTACACTGCCGTCGCCTAGCTTTTATTGACCCCTTCAGCAAACAACAAATAGATATCAGCTGTCCTCTTCCGGCAGATTTAAACCGGTTTCTCCCCCTGATAGGCATTGAGAAATAAAATGAAAAAAATACTCTCTCCTCTTATGGTGTTAACCCTCATTGCACTGTTTGTGATGACCTGGTATGCAAGCCGTAAAGCAGAGCAAATTTTTACCGAACAGATCACCGCCATCAATCAGATTTCACCAGAAATTATCCAGGTTGATCTGCAAAATTATCAGCGGAGATTATTTAGTTCACAGGCAGTTACGGTGGTCAGCATCAGAGGAAAAGAAAAGGTGAAATTGCACCATCAAATTCGCCACTTTATCTGGGGGGTTCAAATGCTGACAACCCTGGCAAAAGGGTCAGAATTAGCAGCTGCGATTACCCCTGACCAGCTCCATTTGACAACCGATTTTAGCTTAAAGGGAGCATCGCAAACAGAATTGAATCTGCCTGAGATAAGTTTTCAGGATGCGAACGAAAGTCTGAAAATTACCGGATTTCAGACTCATCTGGATTTGAATGAGGATCTGAGCAAGGGAACGTTTAACTGCCAGGTGGACAGTTTGCACTTTCAACAGGTTGATCGGGCTGAACTTGATTTATCCAATCTTAGTATTTCCAGCCAGATGACCGATATGCAGGATATTCCGTTGGGAAGCGGAGAGCTGCTTCTAGAAAAATTGAATGTGAGAGTTCAAGGGCAACCGACTGTGGAATTCCACACGATCCAATATCAGGGGAAAACTAACCTGGTGCAAAATTCTTTCAGTAGTAGCGCGATATTTACTTTTGCTGAACTTCTTTTCGCTGGCGAAACTTTTAGCCAGGGAGAGCTGGAACTAATCCTGTCTGATATTGATGCAGAGTTACTGCACTCATTACAACAAACGGCGCAACAGTTACAGGACAAAGCTCTTAACCAGCAGATCAGCTCCTTTGAACGGCAAGTCGAGCTGTTAGGGCTTTACACCAAACTCCTCCATTCCGGGATCACCCTTACTCTGGAAAAGTTATCTTTACGTAGTGGTAATGATGAAATCAATGGCAATGGAACTCTGACCCTGTTAAAAAAACCCACGACAGGGAGTTCCTTCTTGTCTCTGGAAAATGTCAAAGGTTCTTTTCAATTGGATATCGATCAGGGCGCGTTTGTGACTGGTTATCGTCTCTTCAATAAGCTACGCTTCGGTGATGGTCAAAAACAGAACCCGGCAATTCTTGCTGAACAGGCGGATCAGCTAGCTGGTGGTTTGGTGCAAAAAGGTATTTTCACCCGACAGAATGCTGGTAACTTCCACATGGATTTTTCTTTATTTGAGGGACAAGGAAAGCTGAATGGGGCTCGAGTTTTGTGAGCATTTCGAGATTTTCCAGCAAAGATATTCCCCATCAGGACAACGCTTCCCTCCAGAGAGAGGGAACTTGTATGACGCACTCGCAAAAATGAATCCGATGGCTAAGCCATCTTGTATTGAATAGAACTGGATCGGCACAAGGGCATGACCAGCAAACAGAAAATCCTCTATTTCATCTGCCTGCACCGCACCGGGTTAACCGTTACCGGGGTATCTTTGGCACTCCTGTTATTCCCAATTTTTGAGAATAATCCCTACACTCTTGGGCTGACGAACTTGATTGCCATCAACGCAATTGTCGTCCTTGGCCTTAATCTTTTCATTGGCTATGCTGGACAAATTTCCCTCGGCCATGCCGCTTTTTTCGGTCTGGGAGCTTATGGCTCCGCCATTGCTACAGTCACATTTGACATTTCTCCCTGGCCGGCAATGGTTCTGGTCGCCGTTCTGGTTGCACTGATAGCACTGCTGGTTGGAATTCCGATACTCCGCCTTTCAGGGCATTATCTGGCCATGGCAACTTTGGGGTTAAGCTTTGTTGTTCACACGATTCTACTCCAGTGGGATGAAGTCACTGGTGGACCGAGTGGATTCTCCGGGATCCCCTATCTCTCCTTTGGCAATTTTCAGTTTGATGACGAGGTGCGGCTCCACTATCTCCTCTGGGGTTTTACCCTGATCAGTTTACTGCTCTGTCTGAATCTGGTGCGCAGCGGAGTCGGTCGTGGCTTGTCGGCTCTGGCCGGGGATGAGGTTGCTGCAGCAGCGTTGGGAGTTAATACCCGCAATGCTAAAATTAAGATTTTCGTGCTCTCGGCGGTTCTTGCGTCGATAGCCGGGAGTCTGTTTGCCCACTGTTACTCCTTTGTCAGTCCCGATTCCTTTGACATATTCGCCTCAACCGACATGGTAATTATGGTAGTTATTGGCGGAATGGGATCGATTTGGGGCTCACTGTTCGGTGCTGCTCTGATCACCTTACTGCCGGAATGGATGGACATATTTGAGACTTACAAGGATCTTGTCCACGGTGGTATCCTGGTATTAGTATTGATGTTCCTGCCTCAGGGACTGGTCACCGGTCTGGTGGAAATGGTTAAAATCAAGCTGACCTTACGGAGGCGCAAAGATGCTGCGACTTGAACAGGTCAGCAAAAACTTTGGTGGCCTTCCTGCACTCAGTAAAGTTTCCTTTACCGTTCCCAAAGGAAAACTAACCGCATTGATTGGCCCGAATGGTGCGGGGAAAAGCACCCTGATTAATTGTATTACCGGGGTGTTAGAGCCCAGCTCTGGTCACATTCAATTTCAGCAACAACAAATTACCGCGCTACCTGCATATAAAATCAGCAGATTGGGGATATCCCGAACCTTCCAGAACCTGAAAATCTTTCCACGCCTGACGGTTCTCGACAATGTCCTCACCGGTCTGACCGGTGAAGGTGGTGATTCAATGCTCTTGGCCATGTTACGCTTACCCGACTTACGCAATCGTGAACGACAATTAAAATTACGCACCCTGGAAATCCTGGATCGTTTCGACTTGGCAGATAAAGCTAACTGGCCCGCCGGGGTTCTGGCTTATGGCGACAAAAAGCGAGTTGAGCTGGCCCGTGCAACAGTCGGCAACCCACAACTAATTTTACTCGATGAACCGGTCGCTGGACTCAATACCGAAGAGACAGCAGCAGTTGGCAAGCAGCTACGTCTGCTACGAAGCGCAGGACACACCATGCTGCTGGTTGAACATGATATGGACTTGGTCATGGAGATTGCTGATCAAGTCGTCGTGCTGAATAGCGGAAAATGTATTGCCACCGGCACCCCGGATGAAGTGCGCCGGAATCCGTTGGTACTGGAAGCCTATCTGGGGCGAATGGATGCGACAACGTAAAAACATTTTCAACGGAGAGGCGGAGTTGGAGAACAGGAGAAAAAAACACAACCTTAAACTTTGCCACCAAGACGCCAAGGCACTAAGAGAACCAAAGTCAAAAGCACTTATTGGGTTATCTACTTGACTCAACTTGCTTTGATTCCCTCCCCCTGGTGTGGGGGAAGGAGAAATCTAGTCACTCCAGAGTATTTAGTGGAGCGAAGTGGATAACCAAGAACATTTATTGGGTTTTAAAACAATAAAAAAGCAGTTTTGTTTTTCTTGGTGCCTTGGCGTCTTGGTGGCAAAATGGTTGAATGAACTTGATTCGGTTTCTCTCCCTCTCTCCGCCTCTGCGTTAAATTTTTTAATATTTATGGTGTCACTATGTTGAAAATCCAAAATCTGACTGCACACTACGGCGCAGCGCAAGCCCTTTTCGGTATTAATCTTGAGATTTCTAAAGGTGAAACAATTGCCCTGGTCGGCGCCAATGGGGCAGGCAAAAGTACCCTGCTGAAATGTCTGATGGGTCTGGTTAAGCCTTCAGGCGGTCAAATCAGTCTCAATGGTAAAGACGTGACCAACACAAAACCGGCACAGATGGTTCGCCTTGGCCTGGCATTATCTCCCGAAGGGCGCGAAGTTTTCGGCCATTTGTCGGTACTGGAAAATCTTCAGCTTGGGGCGATCCCCCTAAAAATTTCAAAAGCTGAATCAACGAAGCGGATGGAGGATGTTTTCAGGCGCTTCCCAAAACTACAAGAACGACACGAACAGCTCGCCAGAACCCTCTCCGGCGGGGAACAACAGATGCTCGCCATGGGACGTGCTCTGATGACGAAACCCGCCTTATTGCTGCTTGATGAGCCAAGTTTAGGGTTGGCACCGCTGATTACCGACGAAATCTTTGCCATCATTCATCAACTTGCCCGTTCCGGCACCACGATCCTGCTGGTTGAGCAGAATGCCGCCCGCGCACTCTCAGCTTCGGATAAAGCGTATCTGTTAGCCAATGGAAAAATTATAGAACAAGGACAAAGTAGTAAACTGTTAAACGATCCGATCCTGCGCTCCGCTTTTCTTGGTGCCGCCAGTGATGCTGATCCGGCTGCCAGTCGCCTGGGCGCTGCCGGACTGACCAATATTCGTTTGGAGAAACCTGATATGCAACAACAGAATTTTATGCCTGCATTCAACAATGAAGCTAAACTGAAAGCCCATCAGTTGGCCGGACTACAATGGACTATCCGCCACGCCTATGAAGGCTCTACCGAATACCGAGAAAAGCTGGATCAAGCTAATATCACTCCTGATACGATTCAATCTTTAGCTGATTTACAGAAACTCCCCTTTACCACCGCGGATGATCTTCGTGATGGTTATCCTTTTCCTCTCCGTTCGGTCCCCTTTGAGCAGATTGTTCGGGTCCATGCCTCATCGGGAACAACCGGCAAACGCAAGGTTCTCTGTTATACCCAGAAAGACCTGGATGATTGGACCGATTTCTTTGCCCGTTGCTATCAAATGGCTGGGATCACTCCCCTCGACCGGGTGCAAATTGCTGTCGGATATGGCGTTTGGACAGCGGGAATGGGCTTTCAGCTTGGTTGTGAGAAGGTTGGTGCCATGGCAGTTCCGGCCGGGCCAGGCAATATCGATATGCAGATTCAGTTTCTACTTGATTTTCAATCGACTGTCTTTTGCTCCACGGCATCCATGGCACTGTTGATGGCAGAAGAAATCCACAAGCGCGGCGTCGCCGACCAGATCGCGGTTAAAAAAATCATCTATGGTTCTGAACGTTCCAGCCGCTCAATGCGACAGAAAATTTCTGAGCTGTTTGGTGGTGCTGAATTATTTGACATCACTGGACTTACTGAACTATATGGCCCCGGTACCGGGATTGAATGCAGCGAGCACGACTGTATCCATTACTGGGGCGATTATTACCTGCTGGAAATTCTTGACCCGGAAACCCTGCAACCTGTCCCCGAGGGAGAATGGGGTGAGATGGTTGTGACCACCTTGTGCAAAGAAGGTGCTCCGTTGATCCGCTACCGCACCCGCGATATTACCCGGATTATTCCTGGCCGTTGCAATTGTGGTAGCATCTTGCCGCGCCATTCCCGCATCAAAGGACGCAGTGACGACACCATCAAGTTCCGTGGTGTCAATATCTATCCCAGCAGTATCGACACAATTTTATCTACAGTGCCGGGGATCGGTTCCGAATACCAGATTCATTTAACCCGCGATACTGCCGGACGCGACCACATGCGCTTGCTTGTTGAACGTGCCGAAAGGGTTGATAGCAAACGCAGCCCGGAATTAAGTCACGAAGTCAGCCATCAGATCAAAAAAAAGTTATTGGTATCTGTTGATCTGGAACTGATCGAATATGCCAGCCTGCCTCGTTCAGAGAAGAAGAGTCAGAGGGTGTTTGATAACCGGATTCAGGATGAGATTGTGTGAGGATCGGGGCAAACGGATATTGCAGTCCTATATGATCGTAGTGGCATCCTGAGGGCAGAAAAACTGCCGATAGATATATGCCTTCCCTAACTTCTGCTACGGCTTTTTAACACGTTGGAACCACGTGATACCGTAGCAATCCCAACCCCCAGCCGATCCGCAATTTGCCGCTGCGGAACTCCTGCATCCAACATTTCAAAAATCTGCAGACGTTTTGCCACCTCATCGAGCTCACTGGCCGTCAATAGGTCACTGAGAGCCTTTTCCATCTCCTGTGAAGATTTCTGTGTAAGCAAATGATTGACTAAATGTTCAATGTATTTTATGTTTGCATCCATGTACTAGTACAATAGTACATACGGAACAGAAGTCAACGCTTTTTTAAGAGACACAGGTTCGCTTTATCCGTAAGAAAATGAGCTAATCCTTCTATTTTATTACTATTTTCAGTTCAAGGGGTTTGTTATGCGTAATGTTCGTTTCATTCTAGGTGCAGTTATTATTGGCGTCACGCTGTTGGTAACACCGGCTTGGTCTTATGATCAGCCCTCGGTCAATTTAGGATTTACCAGCTTCCTCGATGGTGGTCCACCCGCTGGACCCGGAATATATTTTACTGAATATCTACAATATTACAGCGCTGATGACTTTACCGACCTACCACTGCCGGATCCTGAGATTGAAGCAATAGTCAGTCTCAATCAACTCCTCTACCAATCTGATACCCCAATTTTTCTGGGTGGCAAATGGGGGCTGGATATTATTGTACCTCTGGTCGGGCTGGATAGTAGCCCTTTACCAGACAACAATGCCGGTCTTGGCGATCTGTTGATCGGTCCATATATCCAGTGGGATCCAATCATGGGGAAAAATGGTCCCATATTTATGCATCGGATTGAGCTACAAACCATTATCCCCACAGGTAAATATGATGACGATAAGGTATTGAATCCGGGCAGCAATTCCTGGTCATTCAACCCTTACTGGGCGGCGACCCTGTTTGTCACTCCAAAATTAACTGCCAGTTGGCGGATTCACTACCTGTGGAATGGCAAAAATGATGATCCATTTGTTGGTTTTGGCGTCGATGATACCCAGGCTGGTGATGCAATCCACGCTAACTTTGCCTTTGCCTATGAAGTCATTCCACATCAGCTGCGAATTGGAATCAACGGCTATTATTTCAAGCAGATCAGTGATTCTGAGGTAAATGGACAAAGTGTTGATGGTCGAGAAAAGGTATTTGCCATTGGCCCAGGATTAGTCTGGCATGCAAACCAGGATAATCATATTTTCTTCAATGCTTATTTTGAGTCCAATGCCGCTTACCGCACCGAAGGAGAACGCTATAACCTGCGCTTTGTCCACCATTTTTGATGGCGTCGCAAAAAGTCCGCCCCACTGTGTTGCAGCAGTTTTTCAAGACCTTGACATACTATACGTATGCCTTCGCCCTTGAAAAACCACTACGCCTTGTGGAACAAAATTTTTGCTTAGCCATCTGATTCATTTTTGCGAGTGTATCAATCTTGCTTTTCACAATGAATTTACTGGAGTGAAGTAGAGAACCAGATTTTATTAAAAAGGAGAACTATCAATGAGAAAAATTCTGGGATTTATCGCCTGCCTGCTACTTATAGCTTCTTCTGCTATGGCTGCTGACACTATCAAACTTGGTGCGTTCTTTGACCTGTCAGGTCGCGCCGCTTTCATCGGTACACCGACCAAGCTGGTTGCTGAGATGGTTGTCGATAAAATCAACTCTGAAGGGGGTATCAACGGCAAAATGTTGGAGCTGACCATTGCCGATACCGAGGCTGATCCAGCCAAAACTGCGTCAATTGCGAAAAAGTTTATCTATAAAGATAAGGTTGTCGCGATTATCGGTCCAACCTTGACCGACACCGGGATGAACGTCAAAAAAGTTGTCGACAAAGGGCAAACCCCGATTTTTATGACTGTCGGTGGTGACCCGGTCATCATGGGTGGAAAATTTGGCCCCTATAAATGGGTTTTCAAGTCTCCACAACGCTCCAGCATTGCGGTAAAACGGATGTTTATGTATCTCAAAGAAAAGGGGTTAACCAAGGTTGCTCTCCTTTCCGCCGCTGATGGTTTTGGTAAGGATGGTGCCCGTTGGATGAAGAAATTGGCTCCCGAATATGGTATCGAACTGGTTGCCCATGAATCATTCGGTACCCGCGACACCGACATGACTGCCCAGTTGACCAAAGTTAAAAACAGCAATCCGCAGGCGCTGCTAGCCTGGACCATCGGCCCAGCTGGATCAATTATCGCCAAAAACAAAGCACAGCTTGGTATCGATCTACCGCTGTTCCAATGCCACGGTTTGCCTGATCCCAAATATATTGAGTTGGCCGGTGCTGCCAGCCAGGGAGATCGGATGCCCGCAACTAAGTTAATGGTTGCCGATGAATTATCAGACAGTGATCCGCAAAAAGCGGTTATTCAGGAATTCATCAAGCTCTATAAAGAGAAGGGCTATGACAAGAAGTTCCCGATCAATACTCACTCTGGATATGCCTGGGATGCCATTATGATTGTCGCAAAAGCCATCCAAAAAGTGGGGACCGACCCGAAGGCCCTGCGAGCAGAGATTGAGGGCACCAAAAACTATGTCGGTATTTCTGGAACCTACAACATCACCGCCGAAGATCATAATGGTCTGGATGTCAATTCAATGGTGATGGTGCAAGTAAAAAACGGGAAGTTTGTTCTGGCTGATTAGCAAGCCTACTGCCCATCCTACTTTCATTGAAGAGTCTTCCGTAACGGGAAGACTCTTTTTTTTGAATTCATCAACCCGCAAAAGCAACATTTGAAGGATGAGCTGCGTTGGAGTATAATCCTCATTTGTAAAACTTGCGGAAGAGGGCGCTATGGAAAGCAAAATTGCAGCGGCAATAAAACTGCCTCATGAACCGGTTGCTATTCTGTGGAGTGATGAGAAGCCTGACGGTGCCAGCATGTTCAAAGAAAAAACCTGGGGTTGTACCCTCTGGTTGATAGCAGGAGCGGCGAAGGGCAAAGTAGCGGCCTGTGATCGAAAAACCTTTGGTTGTTTTGGAGGTGGAACGGGGGTTGGCTTTGGTGACCAGTATGCCAACTTTCCGGGCGGAACAGACTGCTTTTGTCGATTTCTTTCCAGTGGAAATGCTGGCAATGAACAAGGTGAAGCGGTTGCTGAGAAGATTAAAAACTTTGCCCCGGCCGAATTTATTGATGAGTTCTTACAGGGAGAACGTTACCTGAAAAGTCCTGAGGCGGTACAATCATTTATCAATGACTTGCCCACAAAAGATATTCCTGCAGAGTACGTCGTTTATAAACCACTATCTAAGCTGGATATCGATCAAGATAAACCAGTATCTGTGGTTTTTTTCAGTGACCCTGACCAATTTTCTGCCCTGGGGGTTTTGGCAAACTACAGTTTTGAGGGCAATGATAATGTCATTCTCCCCTTTGCCGCCGGTTGTCAAGCCATCGGTCTGTATTCTTATAAAGAAGCTGAAAGTGAAAATCCAAAGGCCGTGGCAGGCCCAATGGACTTATCCGCAAGATTATACTTGCGCAATCAGTTCGGTGAAAACATCATGAGTATGTCCATCCCCTGGAAAATGTTTCTTACCATGGAAGAGAATGTTGAAGGATCTTTTCTTCAACGACATACGTGGAATCAATTGCTGAAAACCAAATAATAAAACGAGTAAAACTGCTCTGGAATAACCGATGAAATATGATTTTGATTTTTCAAAAATGCCTGAATACATTTTGATCAAAACCGGTGAATTTGCCGTTGTTGAGGATTTTTATAAACTGCTGAAGGATTTGCTTGCTTCGCCCAAATGGGTTAAGGAAACCCCGTTAATTATTGATCATCAGTATCTCGATCTTAAAAAAATGACTTTTGAAGAGGTCAAAATGATCCAGTCAATCGTCGAATTTTACGCAGAGAAGCTAGGAGGTAGTAAGTGCGCTTTTGTTATTCAAGGAAACAGTAAAACCTTAGCGGCTGAACTCACAAATCGATCTGCAAAAGAATCTTTTTCTGCAATTAAAATTTTTTCCGACCTGACTGCGGCAAAAAATTGGGTTTTGCTTTAATGTTTATGCCTGGCTAATGCTCCCAGCAGCTCTGATGTAAAACCCACCGATCAAAATTTCAATAATATGGCACATACGATTGTTCAAAAGGGTTATCTAGTTTCAAAAATAAGCTTTGTGCCAAAAGCAATAAATGCTGCACCGGCAAAACCCTGTATCCAGTTTTGTGCTCTTCCATAATGACTGCTTATTTTTTTAGATGAGAACAGAAAAACAACGACCGAATACCAGAGCAGTGATATGGACGCCATTAAGGTTACACTCAACATACCAATAAGCAGTGACGGCTCTTTGGGCAGTGCTGATGCGAATATACTTGTAACAAACATCGCTGTTTTTGGATTTAATAGATTAGTTATTAATCCTTTTTGCCAATCAGTAAATAACTTTTGCTGTTGGCATTGAGGTTCATCCATTCTTGTGTGGGATCTGAATAAATCAGCCGCTGATTTTATTCCAAGATAAATAAGGTAGCTCCCTCCAACTGTTTTTAGAGAGATGTAAACCCATGGTGCAACTGTGAAAAGATATGTAATTCCAAAAAATCCAACGACTGCCCAGATCATCGTTCCCGTACAAGTACCAAACACAATAAACATACCGGATAAACGTGAATGATTAACCGTTGTCTGTACCGTAATCAATAAATTAGGTCCAGGTGTGATGACAGCAATACTCCAAATTGACAGCACGCTTAATAGCGTAATTGTTGTATTCATGATTTAGATTTCAAATCCTCGTGTGAGCGATCAGAGATTGCTCTGATCCGGTTAAAAACACAGCCAACTCGGGCTCGGTTTGCCTCAATGTTTGACATGCTACTGCCCAATAGATATCATTACAAATAATTTAATCAGATAACAACAATCATAAAAAGTGATATCAATCTATGGAAATTAGTGAACTAAAAATATTCTTAGCTGTTGCAAAAAAGGGGAGCATCTCAAAGGCAGCGGAAGAGATTCATTGTGTCCAATCTAATGTCACTGCCCGCATCAAACAGCTAGAAGAACGTCTTGGGGTCACGTTATTTTATCGCAAGAGCAGAGGTGTCACTCTAACAACGTCTGGGCATCAGCTTCTGGATTATGCTGAACGGATCATTCGCCTGGTTAAGGAAGCTGAAGATTCCATCACCGGCCATAACGAACCGCAGGGTAGACTTTTGATTGGAACAATGGAAACAACTGCAGCCGTTCGTCTGCCACCATTATTAGCCACTTACCACCGCTCCTACCCACAGGTTGAACTGCATCTGGTGACCGGCACATCAGAGGAATCATTAAAACGCCTGGTCGAATATCAAGTCGATGGGATCTTGGTCTCAGGCAAAGTGACTCACGATACACTGGTAGCTGAAAAAGCCTACGAGGAAGAACTGGTTCTCGTAGCGCCTCCCTCAGTCAACTCTCTTGAGCAGATCAACAATTTGAAAATCCTGGTTTTCCGTTCAGGATGTACCTACAGAGAACAATTAGAGGGTTGGCTGAAAAAGACCGGGAGACGGCCCTATCAGATTATAGAATTTGGTTCAGTTGAGGGTATTCTTGGCTGCATTTCCGCGGGTATGGGGATCAGTTTCTTGCCTCGCTCAATTGTCGAACGACCACACTTTCAAAACAACTACTCACTCCATTCCTTGCCAAAGGATTTTGCTAACATGATCACTTGGTTTGTTCGGCGCAAAAACGAGGTTCCCAGTAAAGCATTATTGGCATTCAGGGATTTAATGGTAGATGAATAATCAATAAGCGAAAAGTCCGCATATTATGATCTAATGTGGCCACCAATTATTGCCTGAAACCCACTACCCTTCGAAGGTGGAGGTTAAAGTCAAAACTTACTACTTTTGCCAATTAGGTCTGATCACTTCGATATCGTTTTCAAAAGTGAAATTCAGATTTTTGACAAACCGGATCTGTATTATTTATCCCTAGATGAAGTAGGACTACAATCTGGAACAACAAATAGAAAGGCCCAACCATTTTGAATCAGGTTGGGCCATTTTTGTATTACGGATGGTGACTCGTAAAATCCCGAGTAGCTCAGGAAAATCTACGCAACTAGGAGCGACTTAGGATTCCGGGATTCGAACGATAGAGGAAGACTGTTGCGGATCATGACTGGCGAAACTGCGGGTCATAGCAATTTCCAGCCATAGGCCAACGTCAGCACCAGCGTGTAAACAGTGATGACGTAATACCAGCGCCCGGCAAATTTAGGGGTCTTGAGCGGTGCAACGTTAAGGGCGGAGAGAGCCATCAGTAGCGCGTAGAGAACAGAACCGAAAACCGCAGGACTGACCAGACCGTCAAAGAGGAAGAGAAATACTAGGATAATGACATTGTTATCGAGCGCCAAACCCCAGTAGGTCGATTTGTCTACTAAACCGAAGACATTGAAATAGCTCAGGCGAATCACGCCCGTTGCGACAATGATAAAAGCTCCGGGAATATACCAGGGGCTGAAATTACCATAGCTAAGCAAAATGACAGCGGGACAGATACCGAAACTAACAATATCGATCAGCGAGTCGAGTTGGCCGCCAAACTCCCCCTGCTCTTTGGTTCGCCCTTTCATCTTGCGAGCGATAATTCCATCGCTCCAGTCAAAGAAGACCGCCCAGATCAAACCGATCATCGCTGCCGGGAAATTGCCCAGAAAAGCAAAATAGATGCCCAATATTGCGCAAAGGAGGCCGACCAATGAACAGATGTTCGGTAGATCATTCGCGTAGCAAAATATGGCTCTAGGAGCTTTTGGCGAGTTATTCATGAGATTTTCTCCGAACCGACACTCGCACTCAAGGCCTCAGCCACAATCCTGTTTTCGGACTGGCTGCGGCTGGCAATGCGAATGTAACGGTCAGATTCCAGCATCGTTTTGCCCTGGCAGTGCTTAATGTAGATATTGTGCTCAACAAAAAGCCTGCGGGCCACTTCGGGTCCGGAAGGAGCAAGATCGGGAAGTCGGCAGAAAATATAATTGGCATCAGGCCGATAAACCGTAAACCCATTGATAGCACAGAGGTCCTGATAGAATTGATCTCGATCCGCCCGGACCTGATCACAACTGGCAAGGAACTCCTGTTGGTATTCAGGGGCATGCACCAGAAAGGTTTCAGCAAAGCCGTTGAGGTTCCAGATATGCAGCCCTTGGCGGACCTGATCGGCAAAGAGGGCGTTGGCCGTCAGCATATAGCCGATGCGCAGCCCGCAGATACCGTAAGCCTTGCTCATGCTCTTGAAGATCGCAAGATTAGGGTATTGGGCGATATCTCCTTCAAGGGTTTCCAGGTCACGGTCCTGAGCAAAATCGATGAAAGATTCGTCAACAATGAGCATGCAGTCGTGCGCAGCCAATTTATCCAGCAGGCGGATCAGATCGGCTTTGGGGACCAGCAGTGAGGTTGGATTGTTCGGCGACACGACCACCGCCACATCGGCTTTGTTGCGGATAGCCTCTGCCGCAAACTTATCCACATCCAGTTGGAAGGACGGAGCATCGAGAGCAAATTCAATGACATTTTCAGTCGGCGCAGCATTTGCGTATTCATTGAACGACGGTACCGGGACAATCAACTTTTTAGCGAGATGTCCGGAAACGATCTTGATCAACTCAGCCGCGCCATTACCCACCACCAACCATTCCGGCGGTTGATCGATCAGGGTACCCACTAACCCGGCCAAAGCATTCTGCGCAACGGGATAGTTCAGTACCAGTTCATGGATTTGACTGGTTAATTGCGTGAAAAAACGCTCTGGCGGAAAATAGAGATTATAGAGGTAGGCGTGATCGATAA
>JAOZOH010000171.1 GCA_029933365.1 Desulfuromusa sp.
GGCCTTTTAAATTTAATGCGCAAGAAACCTAGCCGAGCAAGATGTAAATAAAGCACCCCGCCGCAAGCAGCGGGGTATTAACTGTGCTTCCCAAATAGCTGACCTTCAGCCAGCTTTCGTCCCAAGGGACGGGAATTGAACCCGCAGCGATTAAAAATAACCGTCCCGTGGCGTTAATTATGACCTTGCTGTTTGGATTGATACATCTCTTTGTCCGCATTTTGGATAAGTGTCTCTATGTCCGTTCCATCGTCAGGAAAAATTGCAATCCCAAGACTTGATGAAATGAAAATATCTTCCCCTTCAATATTAAACGGACTTTTAAAAAATTGTATGATTTTACTCGCAACAATTTCAGCCCCGTTTGACATTTCGATATTATTTAACAGGATCACAAATTCATCACCACCTATACGAGCGACGGTATCTTCTTCTCTTGTCTGTTGCTTCAGTCTCTTTCCGACAGCTTTCAGTAGTTGATCGCCTGCAGTATGACCATAGGTATCATTTACTCGTTTGAACTTATCTAGATCTATAAAGATTAATCCGACCTTATTTTTTGCACGATTGGCATGCTTCTATGGCTTTAGCCATTCGGTCAAATAACAAAATCCGGTTTGGAAGTTCTGTTACGGAATCAATTGTTGCCTGATGCTCTAATTGTTTTTCAGCAATCTTACGCTCAGTAATATCCGAATAGACTGTTGTATGCCCACCACTTTCCATAGGGAAATGCAAAATGGTGATGTATCGTCCATCGCTGAGTTTCACTTCAACAATAGAGCTTGTATCTTCATTCAGCAGGCCAGGAACGAGATTATCTAATACATTATTTGTTGTCACTGAACTGATCTCGGCACGATGACTGATATGCTCCATCAGTTCTTGTTTTGTCATTCCGTATTTGACCCCCTGTGGGTGATGCCAGAAAAATTCACATCTGGTATTCCATGACAGTAGTCGGTTCTGCTGATCCCATGAGGCGAGGCCATGATCTATTGAGTTGAGTGTGGATTCAAGTAACCAAGATTTCTGGTTTAATTGAAAGCTGAACGCTTTTACCCTGCGTAAAAATTCGAACATTATTCCCGTTAATAAAACAAATAAAGCAAATATTACTATGAGAACTTTTAACATTATTTTCGTTCCGGGTAGATGAGGCTCCCAAACGAAACTACCTAAAGACGTACCATCGACTGCAAATATTGATAATGAAGCTGCTTTTACAGCATTTTTTTCTAGAGCCTGCAATTGTGGATTAAGAAGCATATACTGGTGAGATATAGAATCTAATAGTTCTTTATCAACCCTTTTGACCAAAATTAAAACTGCATCAGTTGCATGATCTATATCTTCGCCATCTTTAGTAAAGTAGGTGGTTAGTTCAGCAACCGAGACAATGTAAATACATCCATCGTCTCTCAACAGCCACGCTGCAGGTACTGGGCTATCTGTAACTTTACCTGAACGAGCTTTAGTTATAAGAGTTTCTAAACCACCCGAAAATCGCTTGAGTGGATCATCTACAAGTCGCTCACCTGCAATAGAGCTATAAATGAGTTGATTCGCTGCTCCTAAAACATAACTAGAATGAAGATTGTAGGTTTCAAACAGATAGGAACCGACATTATCATCTGCCCAAGCAGGGTCCGGTTTTATTACTAAATTATCGACAGCTTGATCCCAATATGCCAATTCTATGGATAAATCTGAAAGGTTCTTTTGCAATTCGATGAAAGCGTTTTTTGCTAGCTGAATAGACGCCTCTATTGCATTGCGATCCTGTCCCAGCGTTGCTAAATAAACTAGGCCAGAAATAGTTAGGAAACAGAATATGAGCACGCCACAGATAGGCCGAGACGACTTTTTGTAAATGTCATTAATGCTTGGATTCTCAGCACCAACAGGCTTGTTCGATGCGCCTAACAACAGGTCTAAATCAGATTTTTCTCTCTTTTAGAAGCCGATTTCTTTGTGGGTATTAAAGTCTTTTTTTTATTGCTTTTTGTCATCGATCTTCCCAACGCACAAACATTGGCTAAGATAATGTTCGGCTGACGACTTATAGAAATTAAATGGTAAGTACCATATAGGGCTTAGTTCTTAAAACAGAGACAGATAATTATAGAATTATAACAATGCTGATATAATGTCAAGTGTTGACAGTCTTGATGTAGACTTTAATGGTATCCACAATATCAAGTTGAGGTGCCAGATGGGGCGGTAAGGCTGGAAGTTTTACTGATCTCGGTTCCTTTTTCCACATGCTATTTGGAAGAAGAAATCTATTTCCAAAACTTAGAAGTTATAACAGGGATTCATTTGGATTAGTAGCTGCGTTACCTACGTGAGCAAATGTCCTGTCAAAAGTCGTTTGCATATATCTATAGGACTTTTGAGTGATGCACGCTGTACTAAATCTCACTATCAGCAATACAAAATTGGCTCAATCAAGGTTCCAAACAGCTTAACCATCTGAGGATTCCGCCTCAATCATAATTATTAATTGACTTCACTACCCGACATAATCCAGAATGTTTTTTGAGGGGGCTGAAAAGCCAACTCTTTAAGCCCGACTCACACCCCCCCTCCGTGAGTCGGGCTTTTATATTTCCCCTACGCATTCGGATCAAACTGACACCCAGACACATACCGCCGCACCGCATCTTTCGGTACAAACAACCCCTGCCGCCGACCGAAACGAAATACTGGTTTCAGATCACCACGCTCGATCAGATTATAAACATGCTGGCGCGAGCACGACCCACCGAAAAGCCCCGGAATTTCCTTGCAGATCTGCCCGACGGTCATCATGTCCTTACGCCTGAATACGGCTGGTGCGACACTCTCACTCATGACATTCTATCTCCCTCGATGATTAAACCAGCCAGGTCTGTGGCCTGTGCCGGTTGATTGTGGCTGATTAACGGGTTGTTGCTGTTGCGGTTGCCCCTGCTGCTTATCACTGACCATGTTCTGAAAACCCAAGTAATACGCCAGCCCAATGCCCATCTGCTCGCAGTCCCACAGGTCATTGCGTTTTTGTCCGGAACATTGCCACAGACCTCTATCATCCACATACTCAGAGACGAAGTGTTTAGCGTAGGTTTCCAGGCCATTCTTTTGTGGAATTTCGGGGTGTTTTTCCATTATTTCCAGCTGATGGTTGCTGTAGCCTGAATGCAGCACAAAGGCACCGGAATCGGTGATATCGATTTTTAATTTATCTGCCAGAATATCTTTATGGGCATGGGTATCCAGGTTGTAGAGCTTCAACCCGCCTGGAATCGGCTTGTTGGTTCCCGGCCAGAACTCCTGGTTACTGATCGTCACCGGGTGAGCCTTCCGCCCCTTGGCTCCCTTGCTGGCAAAAATCCCGGTGCGCTTGCTCCACTCATAAACCTCACGGGTCCGGTGGCCACCGCTGTCGATAATGCCGTAGCTGATCTTGTATTCCTTGCCACTCAGATCAAAATACTGATCCTCAAAAATCAACTGATCCAGGCCACTGAAATCATCAAACCTGGCAGAGGGGATATAGGCCGCTTTCACCAGCCAGGACTTGAGTAACAGCCCATACTGCCAACCGCGAATGATGACCCAGAAGCCCTTGTCCTGCGTATCAATCTGAATGGTCAGAATATCCGTATCCTGATGGACCACCCCGGCCGGTCGCTCATCACACAGCGCCAGAATCGCATCCTCTTTGCGGTCGGACAGATCATCCTCGTAATCAATTGCCTTGATCCCGTGAGCCAGATCTCGTTTGGATGATAGGTCACCAGCCTTGGCTTTTATAATTGTCTGGGCAATATCGGACAGCTTGACATCGGGGATAGGGAAGGCTGAGAGGATAAACCCGACATCGACCGGCTCAGAAATGTCAGCGCCTTTGATGCAACGCCAGGCGTCGTTATCGCTGACAATATTATTATAAGCGGCTTCACGGTCAGTTGCACTGAGCAGTTCGCCGCACTGGTCGCAGGCGTACTCGATCAAACTTTGATCGGCTTTGATCTCGTCAGCGGTAATGCCATCGGGGATGATCACCTGCTCTTCGGTCATCCCCATCAGATCGCTACAGAAAGGACAGCGGGCAGTCCCTTCCCAGACCTGGACACACGCCATGGTTCCCTTGTAGATGTATTTCCCTGCCGGGGTGCTGGCGAAGAAGTGTTTACCGAACCGCTGGGTTCGGGTTCGCTTGCGGATCCGCTCGATCGGAGAGGCCTCTTTGCCAACCATCTCCATTTTGTCGACTTCATCCGAAAATGTGTTGCTGGCAGCAAAGGTGGCGGTGCTGGTGGTTGATCCGGAGTGGGACGGCAGAATAGTCATACCGTTAGTCAGTGAGGTCATTCCCAACGAGGTATCATCGGCACGGGGGCTGACATGGACTGCTGTACGAGCCGATTCTTCCAGCATCGGGTTGAGCTTTTTCCCCATAATCCGGTCGGAGGCTTCTTTGCTGGGCATTTGATAAAAGATGTTGCTCGGAGCCTGGTCGATACACCAGAAGATACACGAGAGCATACAGTTGGTTTTACTTGCCTGATCGACCCCACAGAACCAGACTTCACGTACCCAGGGCTTGGCCCAGGTATCCATCACCTTGCGGGCGTGTTTGGCAAACTCAAACCGGTAAGCACCAGGATGTCCTTCAGCGGCTGGCATCCGCCGATACTTGATCGACAGTTCACTGGGAGTCAGTGGTGCCGGTTTCTTGCAGCGCCGTTTGACCGGATCAGGGATCAGCAAAGTGACTCGCTGCCCGGACACAGCCTGACGCCACTGCTTTGGCATCCAGGGACGCAGCGGCAGCTTGTGTGGTTCAATCAGGATTATTTGTTCGGCAGTGTTCATTGAGAACCTTTTTTTGCCACCAAGACACTAAGTTCACCAAGGGAAGCAAGATCAAGATCTATTTTTTTTGTTTAGGCCTTTAACCCAAAAACGCTTTTATGGTTTTGACCTTCTTGGCGTCTTGGTGGCTAATTTATGTTTTGACTTTTTCTTTTTCTTCCGTGATTTCCGTGGACTCATCAATATCAAATTCCAACTCATGTTCACTGTCCCGCACCGCTTCGGTCAGGGCATCGGCAAACAAACGAGCAAAACCATTGGCAAACTTGGCCGATTTGGCGACATCCCCGCCGCACATGTAGATCAGTTCCGACAGTTTCAAGGTCGCTTGCTGTTTCAAGGCCTCTTCAATCAACCCGGCAAAAGCAGCCATCTGCCGTTCATGGTCAACCACCTCCATCCATGCGGCATCGTCCTTGCGTCCTTTGCGCTCCATCGCCTCAACTTCGGCTATCAGCTTGCGGTCTTCCAGGGCCT
>JAOZOH010000352.1 GCA_029933365.1 Desulfuromusa sp.
AAAATTTATCTTCAATCAGTCATTTTCTCGTTGCGACCCAGACAGACTCCTAGCACCTTCTTATGGGCACCGTGCAAAGCAATTTTTTTCAGTTCTTCGAGGGAAAACCAACTGTTTTCACCCTCGGAAATTCGGGGTAAATCATCAATTTCAACCCGATAAATATCAGACTGCAAGCGGAAATGACTATAAACGTGCTGAATCTGACCAAGCAAATCGGCCGCAGAACCGCAACCGAAATCGCTACACAATAATGATAATTTCTCTTCCCGGCTTTCACCAGAAGAGACAGCGATTGCCGGAAATTCCCATAATCCACCAAGAAAACCATCAGCAACCCGTCGCCGCACCAGATAACGCCCACGATAATTGAGCAGCAACGTCACTTCTGCCCGGGTTGGAATCTTTTTTGCGGGCTGTTTCAGCGGTAACCGGTTTTCCAATCCGTTCTTTTTCGCTAGGCAGACAGCATTCCACGGGCACTCACAACACAACGGCTTACGGGGAGTACAGACCGTCGCACCGAGATCCATAATCGCCTGAGTGTAATCGTGGATATGTTCAATCGGGGTGACCTGTCCCGACCAGCGCCACAACTGTTTTTCGGCAGAGGAGGCCCGGGATGGTTCCTGCAGAGCAAACAGCCGGCAAAACACCCGCCGGACATTACCGTCAAGGATCGGCGCATGTCGATCAAATGCCAATGCCGAAATTGCCCCGGCGGTCGAACGCCCTACTCCGGGTAGACGCTGCAATTCTTCAACCTCGGCAGGAAAGGATCCATCAAACTCATCGACAATCAGTTTTGCCGCAGCATGAAGATTTCTGGCCCGCGAGTAATAACCCAGCCCCGCCCACAGATCGATAACATCTTCCAGAGATGCTGCCGCCAAAGATTCAACTGTTGGGAATTTCTCCAGAAACCGTTGATAATAACCGATCACTGCAGCAACAGTTGTCTGTTGCAGCATGACTTCTGACAGCCAGATTCGATATGGATCGCGACTGTTGCGCCATGGCAGATCACGACCCGACCGGCCATACCATATCAGCAGTCGTTGCACCAGTTCACTGGCAGAAAAAGGGAGGTCAGTTGAGCTCACGCAGAACCACCAGTGTCTTTTTCATCTCTTCGCGGGTGCCAATAGAGATACGCACACCGTGAGCAAGAAGGGGGTCAGAGAAATAGCGCACCAGAATTTTGGCCTTCAGCAACGTATCGTAAACCTTTCTACCGTTATCATCGGGAGCCTCAGCAAAAATATAATTAGTCTGCGATGGCTTAATCCGATAGCCAAGTTGTCGTAATTCATCACTGAACCAGTCGCGGGTTGCACAGATCTTTTTAACCGTCGA